>JAZDEI010000306.1:0-12363 GCA_043808945.1 Fidelibacterota bacterium
CAAAGCTTCGCAGGCAATCGCACTGCCCAATGGATTGCCGCCGTAAGTCGAGCCGTGATCGCCGGGCTTGAAAACACCCAGGATTTCCTGCGAAGCGACCACCGCCGAAACCGGGTACATTCCGCCGGAAAGCGCCTTGCCTATAATGACCATATCCGGCTTGACGTTCTCATGCTCGAAGGCAAAGAGTTTTCCGGTGCGGCCGAGTCCGCTCTGAATTTCGTCGGCAATCAATAATACTTTACTCTCACGACAGATTTCGGTCGCCGCGTGCAGAAAACCGTCCGGCGGCACGACGACGCCGCTTTCCCCTTGAATCGGTTCCACCAGGAAGGCAACCGTATTAGGATTGACGGCTCGGCGCAGTTCCTCAATGGAACCGTAGTTTATCACAACGAAGCCGGGCGTCAGCGGCCCGAAACCGTCTTTGTATTGTTCATCGGTGCTGAATGAAATAATGGTCGTCGTCCGGCCGTGGAAATTGCCCGAACAGACGATAATCTCAGCCTTGTCTTTGGGTATGCCTTTGACTTTGTAGCCCCATTTGCGGGCGGCTTTGATGGCGGTCTCGACGGCTTCCGCGCCGGAATTCATCGGCAGCACCATCTCATAACCGGTCAGTTCGCAGAGTTCTTTCGCCAGCACCGGCCATTTATCGTTGCGAAAGGCGCGCGACGTCAGCGCCAGGCGGGCGCATTGCTCCTGCATGACTTTTACGAGTCGCGGGTGGCAATGTCCCTGGTTGACGGCCGAATAGGCCGCCAGAAAATCCATGTATTTCTTCCCGTCGACATCCTCGACCCAGATCCCCTGTCCGCGTGTCAAAACCACATCCAATGGCTTGTAATTGTGGGCACCGTATTGGTCTTCGATTCTGATTAAATCCTGACTGATTGACATTCCTAATAACTCCGACTAAGTAAAAACAATGGCCGAATTTAGTGATTTTGGTGATCAGAGGCAGGCCTTTTCTGAGGTAAACCGGGAAATATTGAATGTTTTCCGTATAAAAATACAGTCAGGAATTGCTAAAAGAGATACGCGTTACACTTTTCAGTAGATGCTAAAGCAATTTTAAAATGCGATAGTAAAATTGTCATGTAATTTTACCACATGCGGAATAGTCGAGGGAATTAAGAAATGATTTTACTATCAAATATTTCTTTTTATTCTTTACGATTTTTGATAGTTAGTATTGTTCTATTTTTTCTACCAGCCGGTTGAAATGCTTCCGTCTATGATCCCGGCTTTAATTTCTTCTACCTGGGCCTTTATGCTGTCGGGTATTTGCGTATCAAAATCGTGAAAAGGCGCCAGGTCAACACCGTCATTGGCCAGATTGCCGGTATAAACAGCCCCGCCGGGAAAATTGTTTTCAACAAATGATTTTACTACAGCGTAAATGGCATTGTCTAATCTCTTCATTGCAGAAGAGATTAAAATATCCGACACATCCGGAAGGGAGATATACTGATCCACATCAACACCAATACCCCACTTCCCGCGTTCTTTAGCTTGATACAAAGCTCTGTTTCCGGTTTCACTTCCAACGCCAAATATCACATCGGCGCCAAGATTAATGATACTATCGGCAATCTGTATACCGGGAGCGGGATCGAAAAACGTCCCGGCATAATTTCCAAAATGGGTGACCGTTCTTCCATATTTCTGATTATATCTATCTACGCCATTCAGGTAAGGTTCGATAAACTGCCTGATCTGGGGAATGCTCAGAGCGCCGACAAATCCCACCGCCGGATTGACTGTATCGTGGTTATCGGCCCACCAGGCGGATAAAAACCCCAACGGATAAGAGGCTTCGTCTACGTCAAACAAAATACTCACGGCATTCGATTGGGATTCAGACAGCTCGTCGTCCACCAGCACAAAACAAGTTTTCGGATAGTTTGGGGCCGCTGCCACAACCGCCTCATTCCACATATATCCAATGCTAATAATCAGGTCGAATTCCCGATCGCCAAAATACTCCAACCGCGTAAGGTAGTCATCAGTGGTTGTATCGATGTTGTATTCACATTCGATTTCAAAATCAGTTATTGTTCTTTCTATTCCCGTCTTACAACATTGGAGGAAGGCCCCGTCATCGAAAGTAGTGCCTGCGGCTAATGTGGCTACGCGGATGGTCGGTTGCTGTGCGCCACTTTCTTTGTCGCAGGTATTGTTGAACAACACCATGGTTACCAAAAACAACAGCACCGCGATTACAGGTTTTTTCATAATCATTCCTTATATATTATCATTCTTTAAGATAGCAAACAGTCGGCGCATTAACCACATCTCTCCAATTTAAATTATATTTCGATGAAGGTTCCGGACATTCCGATCAGAGCCGGCCGCTCTGGACCAATTCCGCGAACTTCTCGAAGGAGCGGTCATAGGTCCGCTCGACATCGTTCGGGAAGAAACAGGCCGGCAATTCGCGGGCCCGCAGATGATAGCGCACGCAGTCGCAACAAACGCCTTTCCGCGAACAGGGTTCATAGGTGCAATTGCAATTTTTCCGATTTTGAACTTGCTTACATTCCATCTTTATCTCCATTAACCGAAGCGATAGTGTTTTTTGACGGGTCTTAGAACTTTCCAGACGCAATTCAGGCCGGTTGGAAAGGTGACTAAATCGCCCTTTTGAATTCTGACAGGCTGGCTGCCTTCCGGCCTGACTTCTACCAGCCCTTCCAGGAAAAAACAGACTTCCGGTTCGTCGTAAGACCACGGAAACTCGGATACTTCTTTCGTCCAGATCGGCCAGTTGCGGACGCCGAGCTCGGCCAGGCGGCTTTCGGAGGGATTGGATTCAACTTTTATCTGCATAGGATTACTCCTTTTATATCATCCGTGCTGATAATTTGTCAAAATTGGCCAAGGAATACCAGAAAAACCTGCTGACAATTAGCGTGTTTGGCGATAGATTTATGATTATGCAGCGCCGTCTTTTGCTCATTAATCCCTGGATCGCCGATTTCACGGCCTTCGACCTGTGGTCGAAGCCGCTGGGCCTGCTGTACATTGCCAAATTCCTGCAACATTACGGATACGAGATCGACTTCATCGACCTGATGGACCGTGCCCGCTGGCAGGACACCGCCAGCGACAAGTTCAAGGACGGGCGCGGCAAATACCGCAAAACCGTCATTCCCAAACCACCGGCGCTGGCGCAATTTCCGCGGCGTTACGGGCTTTACGGCGCCGGGCAGGAACAGTTTGTGGCGGCGCTCTCCATCTTACAGCCGCCGGATGTTATTCTGGTCACTTCGCTGATCGCCTATTGGTATCCCGGTATCATCGAGACGGTTAAACTCTTACGCCAACAATTCCCGGCCGTTCCGTTGATTCTGGGCGGAATCTACGCCAGCCTGTATCCCGAACATGCCCGCTATACGATCAAGCCCGACTATCTGATAACCGGTTATGGCGAGAAAAAGACGTTGCAACTGCTTGATGAACTTTTCGGCGTCAACCGGGATTATGCGAATGTGCCGGATGTCAATGACAAGGGCGCTTTGCCCTGGCAATTTTATCCATGCCTGAAATCCATTGCCATTCTGACTTCGCGCGGCTGCCCGAATCGCTGTACTTATTGCGCCACTTATCTACTTCATAAAAAATTCGTCCAGCGCCAGCCGGAAGACGTTCTCCGTGAAATCCGTCTGGTTTATGACCAATTTAACGTGCGGCATATCGCTTTTTACGACGACGCCCTGTTCGCCAACCGCGACCGGCATATCATCCCGATTCTAAAAGGAATTGTCGCGGCCGGAATGCAAATCGGTTTACATTCGCCAAACGGACTTTTCGCCCGAGCGATTAATTCCGAACTGGCCGAACTGATGTTCGCCGCCGGTTTTCAGACCGTGCGATTGAGTTTGGAATCGACGGATCCTGAGATTCAAAAAGCCTCCACCAACAAAGTCAGCAATGCCACCTATATCGAAGCCGTAAATAACCTGGAGCGCGCTGGATTCGCCCGCCATTCACTCGAAACTTACCTGATAATGGGTTTGCCCGGCCAGACCCGGCAACAGATCGCCGACAGCATCAATTTCGTCGCCGATCAAGGCATAGTTGCACGGTTGGCTTCATTCTCGCCGATTCCCGGTACGGTCGAGTGGGAGCGCGCCCGCGAATTAAATTATGTCGAAGACAATATGGATCCGCTGATGACCAACGCCACGATTTTTCCGTTCCGCACCTACGATTTGGGCTACGATGATTACTTAGCCTTGCGTCAAATGGCCAATGATTATAATGCCGCCAACCGGCAGAACGACAATCTCAATAACGAGGAATACGATGGGACAGATTAAACCCGCACCGCAGGGACATTTATTCGTCGCGATAATGTCCGAAAACGACGAACTGCACGAAGTTGCGTTAAATAAAATTCAGACGCGTTTTGGTGAGATAATGGGCGCCGGCCCGCTTTTTACTGTAACTGATTTCACTGACTACTACGAACCGGAATTCGGCGGCGGTCTACGCAAGCAGTTTTTCGTTTTCAAACAACCGATCGACCTGAAAAACGCCCACCGCATCAAAGTCTGGACGAATGAGATCGAAGCCGAGTATACCGACAATATTTCCGGGCAACCCCACCGCCGGATCAATCTCGACCCCGGTTATCTCGAACCATCCAAGCTCGTCCTGTTTTCCACTAAAAACTTTTCGCACCGGGTGTATTGCGGTGACGGAATTTTCGGCGAAGTCACCCTGATCTACGAACACGGCAAATTCAAAATTTTGCCCTGGACCTATCCGGATTACTACTGGGAAAAGAGCCTTGAATTCCTTATGCAAATGCGCAGCGAGATCGTGCGCCTCAGCCGGGAAAATCATTAGACAAGATTAACAAGAATGACATGTTTTTCCTTTTTAGACAGGATAACAGGATTTAAAAACTCGTCACGATGCTCTGCGTCGGACAGGTAAATCTATTTGTATTATCCGTGTATATCCGCGTTAATCTGCGGCAAAAATAATCCTGTCAATCTTGTTAATCTTGTCAAAAAGACGCCACGACCCGCGCCGGTGCGCCATCGGCATCGATTTTCAGTGGCAGAGCAGTCAGCGTAAATAATTTCCCCAGCGGCAGATCGGTGAGATTGGTCAGGTTTTCCAGGATCAGGATTTCGTGTTCCATCAGGAGATGATGAATCGGATAATTTCGGTCGGCGGCATCGGCCGCATCAACACTCGGAAAATCAATCCCGATACCAGAAATTTTTAATTCGACTAACTGTCGGGCAAATTCAGCTGACAAGTACGGATGCGCTTGAAAATATTCCGGCCGACCCCAAAACCGGTCGAAGCCGGTGCGAACGATCAGCCAGTGAGGTTGAAGTTGGCGAATTGCTTCCAGTTCGTCAATTGTCAAATCCAAAGCCATTGCGCCGGAATATTCGCGCGGCAGGCAAAGCGCCGGGCCGGTAAATCGGCCAACATCGAATTCGTCGATGGTCTTCCCGCCGGGCAGGAAATGGCGCGGGGCATCGAGATGCGTTCCGTAATGTGAGCCAATCTGAATTTCAGAGGTTGTGTATTGTGAACCGACTTGCGTAGTAATTTGCGGCTCCGGTCGGTCGCCCGGATAGATCGGCATGCCGCTTTCGAGGCGATGAGTCAGGTCAACGGTTCGATACGATTCGTTCATTTCCCGGCCTTCAGCTTTTGGCCGATCAAATCAGCGAGTAATGCAAATTCTTTCTTGTCGTAGCCGATCGACAAATAAATGATCCGGCCGTCGCGGTCGATCAGAATATTGCGCGGAATATAAACCGTAGCAAAAAGAGAATAGATTTTACGCTGCGGGTCGGGCGCTATCTGAAAACTAAATTTATTCTCCTGCCGGAAAGTGTCTAATTGCACCGCGGTATGTTCGCGGCCGATTGCTAACACGACAAGTCCGTCATTTTTATACTTCTGCCAGATTTCCGTTTCAAGATGTGGCATTTCCTGCAAACATGGCCCGCACCAGGTCGCGAAAAAATTGAGCAGGATAATTTTTCCGCGGCAATCTTTAATGTCGAATATTTTCCCGTCCAGAGTTGTCACCTTGAAATCCGGTACAGTTTGCCCGATCCGGACTAAGGTCGTGTCATCCTGCGCTTGGCCGATTGTAAAAAACACTACTAAAATTGCGAGACATTTCCGCCACATTATCCACCTCTGTTATTAAAATCCTATCCATAATCCGATCAGCCCCACCAGTAAGCCGAATAAAAAATTGATGGCCTTAACGCGCACGAAATCCCGCCGCGAATGAGCCAGCAGGGGCAACATGCCGTGGCCGTCCTGAACTATCGAGCTGGCCAGCAGAATGCTGAACGGCACCAGTCCTCTGGCGAACATCGTCACGAAAATCAGATGCGGACCCGATTCCGGGATCAAGCCGATCAGGCAGGCAATAACTAAAATCAAGACGCGCGTCTCCTGTAAATATTGCTCGATATTCAGATAATTGCTCAGCAATTGGATCGCCACCATCGCGCCCAGCGTCCAGAAAAATATCTTGGGCACATGCCGTTTGGCCACGTGTTCCCAGAGATGCTCTTCCAGAAAATGATCCGGAACTGTAGTGACGATATACAGCCCTATTGTAGTAACCGTTATCAGTGTAATCCGCACCCAGTTTTCCTCTTCCCCGGCAATGAATCCGCTCCCAATCGCAACCAAAATCATGACCATTATTAAAATCAGCAGGAAACGTTCCAGGGTTATCTCACGCAGCTGCGCCACAATCCGTCCGCGCGAAAAACAGTCACATTGCTCCTCGTGTAATGGCAGTTCGTGGCCGGCCGATCCGATGGTATTTTTGTGAAACAGCAAATCGGTCAACACCCCGGCGACGATCCCAATGACGAACAAAATACATTGCAACAATAACGCTTTACCGGGAAACATTGCGAACATCACGAAGGCTTCGTCGCCGCTGGTCGCGATCATCGTCGTTACTAATGCGCCGATCGAGACCAATCGGTGCGCATACAGCGTCACCATCGCAAACGATCCGAGGCAACCCGGAACCACTCCCAGAAAGGCACCCAACACATATTGCCGCCAGCGCCGGCCCTGTAAAATTTTTTGCCAGTGGCCGTGAGTCTGCACGTTCAAATATTCGACCACCAGCATCATTACGAAAACGAAGCCGGTGATCATTAAGGTATCTTTTATAATTTCCAGCACATTCACTCCCGTTGATTTTTTGCCCGTGCCTTCAATAACACTATTTTCGCACCGTCACGCACTAATTCGCTCCTGTTACAAAAAAGGTTAGCGCGACCAGCCGTCGTTTCTTCCGGATTGCCAGCCGGCATGAAGAAACCTGACGCCTGACCGGCAGCGTTCATTATTACAGTTCGAACTACACCCGTCGGTTGATAATTTGCTTTGTTTTTACTAATCTGAAAATCCCGACCGACGCGTCCCCATTGCCATTCCGATAAATTTGCCGAATACTGTTCTTCCAGCCCGTGTACCGTCTCCCGGAACGACTTCCGAATAATCTCACCCTGGCGCTCGGCGGTATCCGGCGTTTGCAGATCGTCAAACCACGGACTCTCGCCGCGCTCGATCAACAATACCAGATTCTGCATCGCAAAATCATACGCATTCATAAATTGCTGGCAGGTTATCGAATCGACCAAATCCATCTCATCGGCGTAAATGTTACGGATCAACGTTTTAGCAAATACCCTGTAGATCGTCGCGCCGACTGAATTGTCCGCGTAGTGCCCATCCCAGGCGATCATCCGTCGATATGCCTGTAATTCGGTTGCCCAGGTAAAATTCGTATCGGCAATTGTCTCCCGCACATTGGCCAATATTTTATCCGCGTACGGATCGACGTCCGGACCGCCGAATGTAATCATTTCCTGTGCGGTAATCTGCGCCGTTTGTCCGAGTTCCCGTTCGATGGCGACCGTGCGACCATAACGATAATGCGGATAAACATAGCCGCTCTGGGACTCCAGCCGGAATTTTTGCGCCAGAAGCGAATCGCTCGTTCCGAAACCGGTCAGGCTGTTCGATATGAGATTCGGCTGAAAGATTCCCGTAAAAACCGGGTGGTCATTTGGGACAATACCACACTGACCGGCCTCGTCCGTAAAAACCAGTTCCGCTATGGATGCGGCCATTTTCTGATCAATCGTGAAAAGTTCATTCGGATTTTGCGCCAGCATAATCGCGATCCAACTATCTGTTTCAACCGCCGACACGCCCGGCCAATTCAAAGCGATGGCGCGGACCGTTGAATCGGCAGTTATCGCCGGATAATCGAGGATGACACCCTGATCCGAATGATAAAAATCGGCTGTCCGGTCACGCCTGTTTTTTATTTTGATCTGTTCATGTTGCCGTATAATGTCACGCCAGCCGTCGGCATTCAGATAGCGATTATTACGGGGATCGATGCGCACAGCCACGAAGTCAACCGCCGGATCGGGCAATAAATTGAGGCTCCAGGCGACGTGGCGGTTATTTCCGGCAATACAGATCGGCGTACCCGGTACAAACAATCCGCACAGCCGGTAATCGGGAGTTGTCAGATCGAGAGCCCACTGTTCCGGCGAGAAAAAATTATTACCGACCACCAATGTTGCCTGATTGGATAAACTTTTACTCCCGGCGATAGCTCCCGATACTAATTCATCCCGGCCGGGAATCAGGCCGACAAATTGCCGAAGATCGACACTATTCTGATACAATGCATCCAGCATCGGGAAAAAAGCGGTTTTATAATTCTGCGCCGGAGTAATCCACCGGTCTGCCAGCGGGAACCCGTCGGCAGTTCTTTCAGCGCCGAAAATCTCAACGGTTTTGTAAAGGACAATTTTCTCATTCCATTGACTCGTATAGAGCCAGCGGTAAAGATTCAATATCGCCAGACAATCAACCGGCTCCCATTTCAATGGTTCATAACCAGACAGCCGGAATTGCCGGGCCGTGGCGTGGTGATGACCGTCGATAAAGGCATTAACGCCTTCGCAATATGCTATGAAATTCAGACGGGTTTCAGGCGACAGTTGTATCAATGTTTTTCGCGCCAGATACCGGAATCCGATCTGGCGGGCGGCAATATCCATTTTCACGAACTTTTTACCGCGTACGGCCGCCATTCGCCCGGTAGCAATACGCAGGAGGCGATCCATTTCAAACAAATTGCGGCCGGCCTGCACATAACCGATTGCTCTGAAAAGATCGGCTGTATTTTCGGCGCTGATGTGCGGAACGCCGTCCGGCCCGACCAGAATTTCCACATTGTCGGCCAAACTGCCGACCACGGCCTCACCGGCAGTCCGGTTTTCCGATAAATCGATATAGCCATAAAATATTACTGCCGCCAGAATCAGCAACGCGCTTACACCGGCAATACCGATCCCGATGATATTCTTCGGTAAGGGTTTCCAATGAAATTTATTCATCGCGCGGTAAATATAGTTCTTTTTGCGGGGCGCGACAAGGGCATGTAAAATTGCATTTACGCCCGGAGTTGATTAAAATTATGTCGTGAAAAAAGGAGTGTGGATTATGTCTGATCTAATTCAAAAAATATTTCTGGCAGGCGTCGGCGCCCTGGCTTTGACCAAAGAAAAAGTCGAATCCGTGGTTGATGACCTGGTCAAACGCGGCGAAATCGCCCGGGCTGATAAACCTGATTTCCTGAATGAAATGCTAAGCGCCGTCGAAAAAGGCAGGACTGAGACACGGGAATTCCTTCGCAGGGAAATTGAAAAAACGATGAAAGTTCTCGACATTCCGACCCGTTCCGAAATCGAAGAATTGAAGAAACTGATCAACTCAAGGCCACAGACAAAAGCTAAAAAAACCAAATGAGGCGGCTTTCAATTCCGCGCACCTGGCGCCATCTCAAACGTTACAATCAGGTAATCTCCGTCCTGATTAAATACGGCTTTTCCGATCTGGTTGAAGTCGCCCGTAAAGACCTGATTACGCGCTTTGGCGAAAAGTTCATTCCCCACGGCAGGAAAAGCAAGCTGAGCGGCCTGGCCCGCCATGAACGTATCCGGCTGGCTGTCGAAGAACTGGGACCGACGTTTATCAAGCTCGGCCAGATACTAAGTCTGCGCCCGGACATTATTCCGGCCGAAATCGCCGCCGAACTCACTTTTTTGCAGGATCGCGTCTCGCCTCTGTCATTCGACATTATCGAAAAGGAAATCCGCGCCGAATTACAGTGCGAACCGGAGAAAGTTTTCAGTGAAATCGACCCGAACCCATTGGCGGCGGCTTCAATCGCCCAGGTTCACAAAGGCGTTCTGTTGAGCGGCGAGCCGGTCGCCCTGAAAGTCCAGCGTCCCGGAAGCGTGGCGATGATCAATACTGACATTGAAATTCTGGATGATCTGGCAGCTATCCTGCAACACTATTTCCTGGAAAAATTCGCCCAGGATCCGGTTGCCATCATCAATGAATTCGACCGCTCAATCCACCAGGAACTTGACTTCATCCAGGAGGGACGCAATATAAAACGCTTCCGACGCTATTTCGCTGGCGACGAAATAGTTTTTATTCCGAATTACTATGGCGAATACAGCACGGCGCGGCTATTGATCATGGATCTGGTCGAGGGCGTCAAGGCTTCGGACATTGATCTGCTGGAAGCCAACGGGATCGATCGCCGGATAGTTGCTCAGCGCGGGGTACAGATTAGCTTTCGCCAGATATTCGAATTCGGCTTTTTCCATGCCGATCCGCATCCAGGCAATATTATGGTTTTGCCCGGTAATGTCATTGCGCCGCTTGATTTCGGCATGGTTGGTCAGATCGACGAAACCACGATCGATACGCTCGGCGATGTCGTCTTAGGTGTTTTGCGTAAAGATGTCACCAGAACATTACGGGCGCTGGAGGATTTGACCGATACCGAATTGCAACACTCGGCATACGCTCTGCGGATCGATATTTCCGCCCTGATCAATAACTATTCCGATATTCCGCTAAAGGAACTGCAACTGAGTTCCCTGATGGAAGACTTTTATAATTTGATCCGCAAATACCGCCTTAAAATCCCACCGCATCTGGCGTTGATGTTAAAAGCGCTGGTCACCGTAGAGGGATTGGCGCGGATTCTCTATCCTGACTTTGATTTGATGGCGGCTCTAAAACCGTACGTCCAGAAAATTGTTAAGCGGCGCTATGATCCGAGACGGCTGGTCCGCAACGGAGCTTCGATCTTGAATGATTTTAGTAATCTGGTAACGGATTTACCGCGCCAACTCCGCGCAATCGTCGGCAAAGCCGCTGACGGTAATTTTACAATTCAATTTCAACACCGCAATCTGGAGCACCTGATTGATGAAGTGGCCCGGGCTTCCAGCCAGCTGTCGCTGGCGTTGGTGTTGGCTGCTCTGATCGTCGGTTCATCGCTGGTAATTCAAACCGCGGCCGGGCCGAAATTATTTGGCTATTCGTTAATCGGTGTCATCGGATTTTTCATCGCTGCAATCATCGGGCTGAAAATGCTCTGGGATCGTTTCGGCAACCGCCGGAAATAAGGACAATGAATTAATTTTTATTAAAAGGAGCAATATGTACAAGTTTTTCTATTCACCAATCCAGACACTCGTTCTGGTCGGTTTGCTTTTTAGCATCGTAATGGCTCAGGATGCTCCCACCATAAAACTGCTTCCTCCGCAATTGAACAGCGGCAAACTTTTAATGCAGGCCTTGAGCGAACGCCAGAGCATCCGGAAATACAGCGAAAAAGCATTACCGCTTCAGACTTTGTCCAGCTTGCTCTGGGCGGCAAACGGCATTAATCGTCCTGAATCCGGCAAGCGCACGGCCCCGAGTGCCATGAATCAGCAGGAAATCGATGTTTATGTGATTATGACTGACGGAATTTACCTGTATGATGCTAAAAATCACTCATTGCACCTGATCGTTACGGGTGATTTACGGAATATTTGTGGAAAGCAGGAGTTCGTAGTCAAGGCACCGGTTAATCTGGTTTTCGTGGCGGATTATGGCAAAATGACGCGGCTTGATGATGAAACCAAGAAATTTTTCGCCGCAACTGATGCTGGATACGTCAGCCAGAATGTCTATTTATTTTGTGCTTCCGAAGGGTTGGCCTGTGTCGTCCGTGGCGGACTCGACCGGGATGGACTGGCGAAAGCTATGCAATTGCGTCCCGAACAGAAGATCGTCCTGGCACATACCGTCGGTTATCCGGCCGAATAAAGTACCGATTATACCTTCGTAAATTTCTTGTCAGTCCCTTAAAAAAGCGAAGGCGAACAAGGACGGGCAAGGTCCCCATTCGCCTTCTATGGCCCACTCAAAGCCCATTTATTTAAGGATCATACATTTCCTGAACGCAAT
>JAZDEI010000307.1:0-6284 GCA_043808945.1 Fidelibacterota bacterium
GAAGAATCCGGTAAAATTTCAGCGAATGGACCGGTAGTGATTAAACTCATCCGGTTTCCGGGCTTTTGAAATATTGCACTCCAGTAATAATTATCTTTAATAGATGAAGACATCCGTTCATACCGTTCGGCTTCAGTCGATGGGGCCTGGTCCTCCTCAGCCGTCGCACTGCTAAATAGCCACCAGTTATGAAAGGTCTCTCCCGAAAATTGCTGATCGCTTTTCATTGGATCAGCACCCAGAAAAGCCATCGCCACATAACTATTAGTGTAACCCGGATCACCATTATAGTCGTAGCAGTAAACCAGTTGCATATCATTGTTATCAATGTAACCGGATCCGGCATGCAGATAGAACGGTGAACCGACCCGCGGAGGCGTTATGTTGGTATTTCTCACGACCAGGTCAGCCCAGAGACCGACATAGACGTCTCTCAGGGTATCGTCTTTGACATTTTTTATCGTATAATTGAAAATCACAAAAGCATCGGTAAAAGGATAATTCCAGGCGTATGTCTCCAAATGGACACCTAAACCTAACGGCACATGATACGGAATCGTAACCGAAGTCGAAGGAACGGTCGTATTTGTATCCGTAAAATTTGCTACAAAATCCTGGTGACTGACCGCCGAGGCAGAATAGTATTTATTATCGGTCAGCGACGAACGTTCTGCCATCCGGTCATTTTCACTGGCCGTGGTCGTAAATTCAAAATTAGTCGACCCTCCACCCGAGAACCGGGGAACATTAAAAGCACCTGTCGTCACATGAATTCCACTCGTCGTATTTGCACCGACCCAAAGTCCGCCCAAAAAGAGATGCTCGATTCCTGACCCAATCGGATAAATACAGGACGGCTGATCGGTCGGTTCCTGCTCCTGAAATCCATCTCCGAAGGTGCCATAATTGGAAATCGTTATACCGATGTTTCCAGCGGTAGTATACTTGCTGTTGTCATCAACGGCTGGTTTGACAAGCCGATCGGGCAAATTTTGACTAAAAGCGCTGAAAGTACTTAGACAGATAGTACTAGTGATAATGCTAATTTTTCTAAGAGAAGTAAAACTCATTTGATAATCATCAATACTCAATAAACCTGCAGAAATCTACAAAATCAGATTTCAAACCGAAAGTATTTTTTTTCAAATTATTTCCGGCACTTCTAAATATTGAGTATTATTACTTTATCTCATACTACATAGTATGGTCGCCTTCCATTTATATTTGAGATAATCGTTTTTTGTTTAAATTTGAAATGCAATATTGAAAGGACTGATGTAATGAAATTAAAATTAAGATCGCTAAGTACATTAATATTTATGATAAGCATGAGCTGCACGCTTTTTGCCGTTGGAAAAGTATATCTGGTTCTGGGTTCCGATACAGCAATCTGGGACGGAATGGGCACTGATACCTTCAATGATACCTATAACCAGAGTTTATTTACCGATCAGACTATGAATGCATTTGAGGTCATGAGCTCAGAATTCCGATTTGACTTGACAGATTCTTATGGAACTCGCTTAAAAATGACCTGGTGGATGATGGGTGGAAATATTTTCCGATATGCTACAAACAATAATTTCCCGGTTGCCAATACAATGACTCCCTATCTGATGCAGAAATTTTACGGCGATTTTATCGACGAAATTGGTGACGAAATATCTATTCATTATCATACTTTCGCCTGGACCGATTATGATCAGGACGGTAAATGGTATTGGAATCAGGCCAAGGGATTTAGTGAATGTCTTGATGATTTTGATTATACGCTCTGTCAGTATCTGCTTGAAGAAAATATCTTCCCGGTTTCTTTCCGGAGCGGCTGGCATTTTATGGATGATGACTGGCAACATTATCTCAATGATCTGCTTCCTTATAGCCTGCATGACGATTGGCCAAATAAACGCACTTATGACCCGGAGCCAATTGATAACATTTACGATTGGTCACGATCACCCTCTGCGTTTATTCCCTGGCATCCATCCATCGAGGATTATCGCAGTCCCGGGGACGGACCGGGCTGGAATGTCCGCTCGACCCATTTCAGTACGGCTTTATCTAAAAACCTGCTTGATTCGATTTTTTATCAGGCAAGTATCGGCAATGACCAACTCGCCTGCCTTTGGGGCCATCTGCCTGAAACAGACTTTCCTGCCAATATCGAACTTATCAATACAGCCGCCCATCAAATGGAAATAAAATATCCGAGCGTAAAGTTCCGTTATTGCTCAGCAACTGAAGCTATGCAGTACTGGCAAGGTAAGGCCGATACAATCGCTCCGGTTATTACTTTTGAAGAAATCCAAACCGGAGACCAGGTCACATTCCGAATTACATCAGATGAACCGATTTTTCAGAAAGTCCCTTTCGTGGCAATGAAAGATATTTACGGAAATTATTCAAAACTAGCATGTCAGCAGACCAGCACTAATGTATGGGAGACAACTACCGCATTGCTTAAATCATCTCTGGCTAAGGTTGGCGTTGCTGTCTCAGACAGTCTCGGTAATCAGACGAAAAAGTTCATCAATTATATCCCCGATGACATTTTCGTTGATAATAGTGACGAGGGTTACCAGGAAATTAGCGGTACCTGGAATTCATACACTGCGCCAGTTTATACCTGGGGAGTTAATGCCCGGCACACTCAGCTTACTGCAACTGACACTATAAAAACCGAATGGCATCCAACTATTAACAGGAGTGGATTGTACAATATCATGTTCCAGGCTCCTAAAATCGACAATCCGGCGATCGCTATGACTTTTAAAGTTTTTTCCGGAACTCAATGTATTGACACCATCACGGTCACTCAAGCTCTTTCCGGTGCTAACTGGAACTATATTACAACCGCAAATTTAACGGCTGGTCAGGATAATTATCTGTTAATGGAAGTTCCGGGCGCTAACCAAAGTGGCAAAACCGTTGCAGTCGATGTTGTCAAATTTTCGGCAATGATTAGTGATTACAATCTCGTTTGTCCGACTTCTTTAATTAATTTCGGCGATGTCAGCCAACTTGATACGGCCTATTACGATTTGACTCTTACCAACACCGGAACAAAACACCTGGAAATTGAAAGCATTTCAACCAATTCCGGAAACATCATTCTCTCTCTCCAATGTCCAACGACAATCCCACCGATGAGTTCAATTCAGGTCACAATAAAATTATATGTCGATGAACTCGGTAGTTTTATTGATACGATCAGTATTAACTCTAATGATTTAGGGGAACCGATATACCGGATACCAATTTCTGCTAATATCACAACCCACTTTTTAGTTGTCGATAATGAAGACACCGGTAATTATTCTGAATCCGGCAACTGGTATTATAGCGTAGCTCAGGCCTATGGCCCCACCAGCCGTTATGCCACTTTAAACCAAAGTCCGTACGCATATGCAAATTATATTTTCACTATAAAAAAAGACGGGATTTACGACCTCTACGAAATCGTTCCCACGACGATCAACGCTTCAGATGACGCTCTGTATATCGTTAATATTGACAATACGCCGGTAAATTCAACGCATATCAATCAAAACACCGGCAGCGGCAATTGGGTTAAAGTTACCGGTAATTACAATTTTCATAAAAATGATATCGTAAAGATTAGAGTACTGGATACCGGTCAGAACACCAATTCCGGAGCTGTTCTCCGTGCCGATGCAATTAAATTATCCTGGGTAGCTGAACTCGGTCAGGGAATTTCTGATAGATCGAACGGCCTGCCGGAACGTTGGGCACTAGATCAAAATTATCCCAATCCGTTTAATTCCGAGACAACCATTCGTTATGCCGTCCCCAAATCCGACCGCATCCGGCTAATCATCTACAACTCGCTCGGCCAGATTGTCCAGATTCTTACCGACAGACAACACCAACCGGGCTATTATTCAGTCAATTTTAATAGCGATCACCTGAGTTCCGGTATTTACTTCTATCGTTTAATCGGTGATGATGTCAACATTGTAAAAAAACTAATGCTTATCAAATAAATTTCAGCTAATATTGGCGAGCCATAGGCATCGCACTATGGCTCGCTGACCACAGCAAATTATTTCCGGATAAATAAAGAGAAAACCGGTTGCGACGTACTGAATTAATACTACTAAAAAATTTGAGCGAGAGACGGGACTCGAACCCGCGACATCCACGTTGGCAACGTGGAGCTCTACCAACTGAGCTACTCTCGCGTATCCAAAAAGCGGGTAAATTTAAAGCCTCCATTCACTTTATGCAATAAATTTTACACTTGATGGTAATGTTCAAATAATCTAATTTCCGTTCAATGGAGAATCGAATGTTCTGTGTCGTTATTCCGGCCTATCAGGCAGCCGTCACACTACCTCCGCTTATAAAAACCATCTCGCAGGAATTCCAGCAAAATGACATTTTTATTGTCGATGATGGTTCAACAGACGCAACACCTGACATCCTCAGACATTACCCTCAAATACATTTCATAAAACATCCTATCAACAAAGGCAAAGGCGCAGCCTTGTTATCCGGTTTTCAGACTGCCCGGCAATTTGGTTACCAGTATGCGATATGCCTTGATGCCGATCTGCAACACGATCCGCATTACATCCGAAGATTTATCCAGGCTCAACGTATAAACCAGGTCGACCTTGTACTGGGCGTACGGCGATTCGATTGGCGGACGATGCCGCTCCATCGCATTTTGTCCAACACGATTACATCCTTTCTGATCTCGTTACGCACCGGAAAACGCGTACATGACAGTCAATGCGGGTATCGATTGATTAATCTTAAAATTGTCAAACACGAACAATTTTCCGAGGACGGTTTTCAGTTTGAAAGTGAAATCCTTATAAAACTGCTTTCTGCCGGATACAATTATTCGGAGGTTGAAATTCCAACGATATATAACAACGCCCATAGTTCGATCAGTAACGTCAGAGACACGCTTAAATTTATTTATCTTCTTTTAAAGAGCTATCTCTGGTTATAAAAGCAGGTAAAAGTCGCCCGGGATGTTTCAGGTTTGGCCTAACTGTTGTAATTTAGCCG
Source organism: Fidelibacterota bacterium (assembly GCA_043808945.1). Taxonomy (GTDB): domain Bacteria; phylum Fidelibacterota; class UBA2242; order UBA2242; family UBA2242; genus JAGNGI01. The sequence continues at coordinate 5,041 of JAZDEI010000307.1, forward strand.
CCGGTTTTTCAATTGGAGATTAAATGATAAGTGAAATTCTCAAGATGGCCGGGATTACTTTTATTCCAACCCTTGAATTGCGGGCCTCTATTCCCTACGGTATTTTTGCCACTGATATACATTGGACGACGGTGTTTGCCGTCTGCATAATCGCCAATATCATCATCGGTATCCTGATTTATGTTTTTATGGACTGGATCATTAAGGTACTGACCAGAATACAGGTCGTTTCCCGCATCTGGAATAATTATGTCGATAAAACCCAGCATAAAATCCAAAGAGGCGTCGATAAATATGGCGAATGGGCGGTGGCGATTTTCATCGGTATCCCATTGCCGGGTTCGGGTGTCTATACCGGAGCTTTGGCCGCCTACTTGATCGGATTAAATTTTAAAAAATTTATGGTTGCGAATATCATCGGCGTTCTGATCGCGGGCATTATCGTTACGGCGATTTGCCTGACTGGAGCTGGCGTCAGCAATATTTTTATTAAGAGCGTGTAATCTTTCTGTTTGAATATTCTGATGCATAGTGATAAATTTGCATGCTTTTTGGAAATACTGTCACGGGGCGTAGCGCCCGCCTGACAGAGTCTTTCGGGCAGGCAGTCCGGTTAGCGCGTCCCGATTGGATCGGGAAGGCCTCGGTTCATCTCTTCCTTATCGTTAATTGAAATAGTGGTGTAGCAAGTACAAATATAATTGGTTTTTACGGGGCGTAGCGCAGTCCGGTTAGCGCGCTTGGTTCGGGACCAAGAGGCCCCCGGTTCAAATCCGGGCGCCCCGACTAAAATGTCCTTCACGGTTTATATTCTTTATAGTAATCCGAAGAATAGATATTTTATCGGCCAAACTCAGGATTTAACCAATCGACTGGCTGAACACAATCATGGTGAATCCAGATCAACTAAATCCGGAATCCCATGGACATTAGTTTACCAGAGAGAATTCGACACTCGTAGTGAGGCAATGGTTTACGAAAATCATCTTAAAAAGATGAAGAGTCGTAAGTTCATCGAAACCTTGTTAAAATCCGGTTAGCGCGTCCCGATGCGGATCGGGAAGGCCCCCGGTTCTCCTATTTGGATCCCGATATTTTCGGGGAAATCCGGGCGCCCCGACTAAAATGTCCTTCACGGTTTATATTCTTTATAGTAATTCGAAGAATATTTATTATATCGGTCAAACACAGGATCTAATCAATCGACTGGCTGAACACAATCATGGTGAATCCAGATCAACTAA
>JAZDEI010000308.1:0-6704 GCA_043808945.1 Fidelibacterota bacterium
GAAAGCCTTCCACTCAATTTTGGGGAACTTCTGCGCAGTGAGACAGCCGTACAACTTGAATCATCCGCTCCGGGATTGCAGACCATTTCCATTCGGGGCTGTAATCCGGACCAGGTTGTCATTTTATATGACGGGATTCCCCTAAAAAGCACAAATGAAGATGTCGGTGATATTTCCTGGCTGGATGTCAATGATATTAAGGAAATCCAGATCATCAAAGGCAGCAACACCGCCGTTTATGGTGAGGGTGGCATTGGCGGCGTTCTCAATATTGAATCGGTGACAAACTCTCCTTACAGGTTATCATTATCCGGAAGATTTGGTAATTATGACCTGCGTGACAGTTATTTGAATATCGGACATACTTTCGGTCGGTTTAGTGTCAGGTACAGCTTGAGTTACAAACACGCCGCCTTTACCGGTGAAGATTTTTCGCCCAACCTGGTGACCGAATCACTCTATCATAATCTGGGTTCAAGCTTTGACCTCGGCAATGGTAACCAGATCTCTCTGCGTGGAATTTTAATGCGCCGTAATCTGGATGAACCGAATGCCACTAACGACACCGATGAAGATCGTTCAATAGCTTCCCTTCAATACAAAGGACACCTGCCAGACCACAGCGCCTTTAATCTCCAGGGATTTTACCGCGGTTTCCGAACGATCAACCGGATCTATGTTCCTACAATGGCTCATCTGCCGCAAGCCAGGGTCGAGATCTATCGCATTCTGGATGAAATTTCCGGTATTAAGATCGAGAATGGACGCACGCACGGGGGATTGCATCTGGATCTGGGATTTGAAGACTATTTCAGTTGTTTTGCCGGTCGCACGCTCTGGGACTTCACCGGCAGTGTCGGTTATGATTCGATGCGGTACAAACAAAATCTCAAACGACAAAGCCGGGGTTTTTATACGGTCGCCAAATACCATTCGGAAACCGGAATGCGTCTGTTGCCCTGGATGGACTGGACCTGGAGTCTGCGCTGGGACCAGGCATCCACGGATCGGTATTACATAAAATCTGCGCTTTATCCGTTGGCCGTGAAGGGTTCTAAAACCTACCGGGCTCTAAATTATAAATTAGGTCTGGAGATCGGAGGAAAAACTGACCTGGCGACTTATAATATTTTTGTGAATAATGGTGCCAGTAGTCGCTTTCCGACATTATATGATCTATATCTTAACGATGTTACAACCTCACCGATTTATCAAGACTCGACAATCTTTCCCGAGCGGGCGATTTCAAGCGAAATAGGCCTTTTCTTTGATAAAACTATTATGAATCCCTCTTCATCCTTGAAATACATTAGCCTTAAAATAAGTCGCTTTAAGAGTAATTTTACTGACAAAATTTATTATCTGGGTTTCGTCTACAAACTGCCGGTTGCGTTAAATGCCAAAAGCGCCGAGATCAGCGGCTGGGACTTAAACCTGAACGCGGGTTTATCTGAAAAACTGTCTATGAATCTCGGGGCGCTGCTGCTTGACATTTCTGATGAATATCTTTTTCCCAACAAGCCTGACGTTAAATATCACCTTGAACTTATTTATGAAATTCTCCGGCTTAATGTTCGGGTAAGAGGATTTTATGAAGGCCGTCAATACGCTTACTCGGATTGGGCGGGCGGCCTTACAGCGTTTCAAAACCTGAGTGCCCGGACCGATGCCGACCTTTTCATTAACTATAATATTCCACTTAGAAAAAGCGACATCCGTTTAGCATTTTCGGTCCTGAATCTCTTTGCTAAAACCGATCAGGATTTGATCTACAGTTATTTTGACCGGATGCGTGTGATCCAGATAAGTTTCGGGGTCGGAATAAAGTAACGATTAAAATTATCAAAGTTGTTTTTGAATTATGATGGCTGTCTTTTCCATTTATCGTGGAAAAGAATAAAACGACTTATTTTATTCCGCATACCAGATCTGCCGTTCAGCATTCCAGCGATATTCCGGCAAATAGCCCGAACCGGTTTTCAATAAACGGCGGGCACGTAATAAAAATCTTTTAAGTCGCGCCTGCTGGTCGGCAGTCGGTTTTAAATTATCAATCGTACTTAGACGATCGGCCGGAATGACAAAATAGCGTTGCCGGCCATTTTCCATGACGCGCACGACCCAGGTCAATATATATCCGGCTTCGATAATCTTCACTGCATTGCCGCGTTTTTCGAGCACGATTTTCAATATCGCGCTCCCGGTTCGTTCCGGCGTAATGTAATCCGAGATAAGATTTCCAAGCGAATAGGCCGTTAGTTTGGCAAGCACATCGGTGGAATCCGGCTCTGCCTCCATTCGTTGAAGTACATGTGGATGGCTGGCGACAATTATTTCAACTCCCAGATTATGACAGAAAAAGGCCAGATCGGTCTGGAATTTTTCCGGAACCGATTCATATTCCCGTCCCCAGTGAAAATAAATCGTAACTATATCGGCACCATTCAGGCGGGCCTTGTTTACGTCAGCTTCGATCCGTGCCCTTTGGATCCGGCTGATAACTGCCGGAATTTCCGCCTGGATGCCATTGTTAGTTCCATAGGTATAATTCAGAAACGCAATCCTGATATTATTTTTCTTAATAATCAACGGCGTTTGTGCATTTCTATCCAGCGAATCGGTATACGTTCCGATATGTGCAATTCCCAAAGAATCGAGCAGCCGGAGTGTCCGCTCCATTCCGTCTCCATAACCGTCGAAAGCATGATTGTTGGCGGTTGTCAAACAGTTTATCCCGGTCTGTCGCAGAGCCGAGGCCAATTCATCCGGCATGCGAAAATTCGGATAACCGCCGTATGGCTCGCCGCTGAATGTGCCTTCCAGGTTACCGACGACATAATCGGCTGAATCAAACTCCTCCCGGATATATTGAAAACAGGGCATAAAGTCATAGTGATCGCCATAATATGCGCCGGTTATCTGTTTGGCGTGCACCATAATGTCGCCCACGAACATCAGAGTGACCCGGTTGGTATCCTGCGCCGCCAGCCGGGCGAAAATTATTCCAAACAGAATCGCTACTCTCAACCACTTTCGCACTGCTAAAATTACTTGCAACTTCCGCACTATGCAAGTCCAATTCATTCTGAGCAAACATTAACTTTTTTCATTAAATTGCATCTAACTGTTTTGGATTTGTTTTAAATGATATGTGAAGAATCACAAGGAGAAAAATGAAACCGCATAAAATAGCTGACAGATCAATTATATTTCTATTAATGGCTGGTGCGCTGATGGCTCAGCCGCCTACCGGTGCCAAAAGACCGGCAATTGGCAAACTCTCCGGCTCGGTTTTCACCAAGAATACCGACAAGCCGATCGAATATGCGGCCATTACTCTGCGAAGTCTGCGCGATTCCAGCATCGTGACCGGCACGATCACCAACCAGGATGGAGTTTTTTTTATGGAACAGATTCCGATCGGCCGCTACCAGACCAAAGTAAGCTTCATCGGATTTAAACCGGCTACCGTTAATAACGTCGTGATTTCGCCGCAAAAACCGGAAGTCATTCTGGGCACGGTCTATCTCGAACCGGTAGCCATTGACATGTCATCCGTAACCGTCACCGGTCAGAAAAAAGCCCTGGAATACAACCTCGATAAGAAAATCGTTACGATCGACAACAGCATCACGACCGTCGGTGGCACGGCAACCGACATCATGCAGACGATTCCGTCCGTTACCGTCGACATCGACGGCAATGTCAGCCTGCGCGGCTCTTCCAGCGTAACCCTGTTAGTCGACGGTCGTCCGTCCCAGATCATCAGCCTTGACGAAATTCCGGCCAGCATGATCGACCGGGTCGAGATCGTCACCAATCCGTCCGCCCGTTACGATCCGGAAGGCATGGCCGGAATCATTAACATCGTCCTCAAGAAAAAACGCTCGCCCGGCTATAACGGCATGGTGCTTCTGAATGCCGGCACCGGGGATAAGTACAACAGCTCGCTCAATCTGAACTATCGCCTGAACAAGATCAATTTATTCGTCAATTACGACAACCGGCTCGGACACATGACTGGCTCGTCCGTAATGAACCGCGTTTCGACCCGCAATGATTCGACCTTTTATCTCGACCAGGATCAGGAATCGCGCCGTAAGATGCAATTTCATAATTTCAAATTCGGCGGCGATTATTTCATCAATAACTATAACACTCTGTCTCTGACAGCCCTCTATAATCTGCGGTCATTCTCCAGCCATGAAAATACCGACTATAACAATACTGACGGAGATCATGATTTTTCGCGTTTGACTGAAGGTGATTCGAAGAATCACGGACAGGAATACAGCCTCAATTATAAAAAAACTTACGCTCAGCCTCAGCGGGAATGGACAGTCGATTTGTTCTACTCATCGTCAACCGGTAATGATGACGATGCAAATACCCAAACCGACAGTGTCTCGCAAGATTCACCCGAATTGGAAAACACCTATTCCGATCGAACCAACCGGGCCATCACCATCCAGACTGATTATGTTCACCCAATCGGAGAACACAGCCGCATCGAAACCGGTTATAAAAGCACCTTCCGGCATGACGATTCGGATTACCGGTTGCTGGATTACGATTATTCGGCGACTGACTGGCTGACGGATTCGAGCGCTTCCAATCATTTCATCTATGACGAAAATATTCACGCCGTTTATGGGATTTATTCCCGGGAAGTCGGTCGCCTGCAATCCCAGATCGGTCTGCGGGTCGAACAGGCTAACACGATCAGCAATCTGAAAACCACCGGCGAGAAATTCCAGAAAGACTACTTCAGCCTTTTCCCGAGCGCTCATTTCCGCTACACTCTGACAGAATCACAAGGCCTGCAGCTCAGTTACAGCCGCCGGGTTCACCGACCACATTCCCGTCAGGTCGTCCCCTTTATCGATTATGAAGATCCTTTAAATCTGTCTTCCGGTAATCCGAAACTTAAACCGGAATATATCGATGTCGCCGAACTGGAACACTCCTTCGAAAACCGCAAGACCAGCGTCAGCACTTCCCTCTTCTACCGCCAGGTCAATGGCATGATTACCCGGCTTACCGAATTGTGGGACGGCGGCATCACCTATACCACCTATAAAAACTTAAATAACGGTATTTCCTACGGACTGGAAAGCGTTATAACCCAAAAATTCACACCCTGGTGGCGCGCGAATACCGACCTCAGCTATTTCCATAACCAATTAACCGGAACCGGAATTTCGGCCGCCCAAGCCAACTCAAGTTCCAGCTGGACGGCGCGTGTCAATTCATTCTTCAGTCTGGGTAAAAATACTGATTTGCAGGTTATGCTCTTATATTTTTCACCGACTGTCGGTGTGTCCGGAGCCAGCGGGCACGGTTTCCACGGCTCCAGCCAGGGACGCACTCGCGAGAATTATTTCGTCAACCTGGGCGCCAAACACAATTTTCTGGACGGAAAAATATCAGCCTTTGTGCGGGTCAGCGATATTTTTAAGACCGAAAAGCATGGCCAGATCGTCTATGGTAATAACTTCAAGACCACATCCGTGCGTTACCGGGAAAGCCAGGTAATATTCTTTGGTGTTTCCTTCAAAATCAACGAAGGCATCAAACAGCGCGAGAAAAAGAACAGCGAAGAAAATGACGAAATAGATGTTGAGGAAATGTAAAAGCCGACACATTTTAGGCTTTTTTTCTCGTTCCCGAATTTAATCAGAAATGTCTCCTCGCTGAAACAGAATAGTCTGCATAGCTACACTACAGAGTAGAATCCCGTGATGAAATTCCGACCTATCGAACAAAACCCAATACTCATTTATTTTATTTGAATTCGTTAAAAACTTTCCTATTATATCCCTGATTTTATTCTGAATATGACCATTGATCTTTAGCACTAATCGCGAAAAAAGGAAGGTGTATTAGTAGCAAAATATCAAAATTATTAATGCCTGGATAACCATTTGAGGAGATGGATATGAAAAGATTTTTGTCGTTTATGTTTATATTTTTCATTTATATTGGTATTAGTCTGGGACAAAATACAGGAAGCGCTATTCAATTCGATGGCATCAATGACTATGTTGCCATTCCTGAAGGTTTAATACAATCGACCGACCATACATATTCCGTAGAAGTCTGGATCAATGTGAATGTCTTAAGCAATGCGTGGACCGGAATCGTTCATCACAGTGCCGTGGGTGGCGAATTCATCCTGGAAATCGATCCGGATAATAATTTTGAATTTGGCGTACACACGCCGACCGGTGGTGGTTTTGGGACCTGGTACAAGACTAAATCTCCGGCGACGGTGAATCAATGGTATCATATTGTTGGAGTTCGCGATGGGACAGTCATGCGCATATATGTGGACGGCGATTTGAAGGACACGCTCTCGATCGCGGATGCCGATCAATTCATTCTACCGAACTACCATTCTTGCATAGGAGCATATAATCGGGAAGGCAATTACCTCAACGGGCAGGTGGATGAGGTGCGGTTTTGGAATGTTGCTCTTACACAAATCCAGATTCAGAGTAACATGAACAATCTTTTAGCCGGTACCGAGGAAGGATTAGCCGCTTATTGGTGTTTCGATGAAGGCTCTGGAACGACGACGACTGACCTGACTGCCAATGGATATATCGGGACATTGATGAACGATCCGACCTGGGTAGCCTCCACTGCACCGGTAATATATCCTACGATAAATACACCTCCGGCGGCTCCTCAGAATCTGACCG
>JAZDEI010000309.1:0-4034 GCA_043808945.1 Fidelibacterota bacterium
GAATGCCAATCGGACAAAAAGCAAAATTCTTGAATGACACCTAATTCTTCCCTAACTTAGTTCCGTAAATTTTTTCAGACAGTATGAAATCAGTATATGAAATATTATCCGTTTATTCCATAAAACACCTGCTTATCTAAATGCCGATTATAAATATAAAAAATCGCCGAATATTCACCATTATTCTAATGTTAATCGTTCTGACACCGCTCGGATTCTATACAAAAATATATCAGGGGCCAGGCCAGGATTGGGTCAATTTCTCTTTTTGCGACTCGTTATATGAGATTTTCTGGTGCCTCGTGTTCTCATTATTTATTCCGCGAATGCGATTAATCTGGATCACCGGCGCCGTTTTCGTCCTCACCAGCATTCTGGAATTTATGCAATTATGGCGTCCCCCAATTTTACAGGCTATCCGTGGCACTCTGCTCGGTCGGACACTGATCGGCAACGATTTTGTCTGGACTGATTTTATCTACTATTTTGTTGGCTGTGTAGCCGGATTTTACATCCTGAAAGCGATTGACAGAAAAAAGCCGGATTAACTGCTCTCCGGCGATTTGCTCTGCAACTGTTCCGTTATAAATTCACAAACATAATTACCGACCTCTTCCGTGCCGATTATCCCGCCCATATCGATCGTGACCATATGTTTGCAAAGTGTCTGACTAACGGCTTTTTCGACAACATCGGCCGATTCTTTCAGATCGAGATATCTTAGCAGATCGATCGTGGCCAGCATCGCTCCAAACGGATTGGCGCGGTTATGGCCGGCCATTTTTACAGCCGAATTCTGAGTAATCCGGAAAGTACCGATAATCCCGGGATTGATTTCACTAATATATGCCAGGCCATATCCGCCTTGCAGGAAAAGGCTGACATCAGCGATTAAATCCGCGATAAGTTCCGGAGCAACGATCACTTCAAACTTACCGGGATCGTTTAGCAGATCGTACATTAGAGTATCAATTGAAACTATTTCACTCTCTGCCTCAGGGAATGTTGTCGCAGTTTCCTGAAAAATTCTGATCCAAAGCTCATGCAGATGCGTCATTAGCGTATTTTTATGGACAAGAACGATTTTACGCCGGCCATTATCGTGGGCAAATTGAAAAGCCGTTCGGATAAATCGTTCAACCGCACGACGGGTATATAAAAACGATTGAGTAGCGATTTCATTATCCGTACCGCGGTATAAATTGCCGCCAATTTTGGGTAAACTGCTTTCGACATTTTCCCGGATAAGGAAAAAGTCGATCCCGGAATCCGCCGAATTCTTCAGCGGATTCATCCATGAATCGTAAACTTTAATGCGCTGATAACCGAAGTAAAGATCAAGTTTATGTCTGATTCCCAGAATAATCTCGCGCGCATGCCGTCCGTCGGGAACACGGGGATCGCCAAGCGGTCCGATTAAAATGGCATCGTAATTACGTTCGAGTTCCATGATAAATTCATCAGGGATAGTAACCCTCGTATGCAGATAATGTTCAGCCGAATATGGCAACCGGGTGATCGCGAAATCTGTTCCGCTAAACCGATTAAGAATCTCGAGAACCTTAAGCGCTTGTTCGAGAATCTCCGGACCGATTCCATCTCCGGCAATAACCGCGATCTTACGAGTTTTGACAGAAGCCTGAATGGATTTACTCCTTAATAAAAACTACTATTAGTATAATCAAACGGCGTAATCAACCGATACTCACCAAATCCGGTTTCATCGACGAATACGAAAGACCTATTTATTTCATAATAGTACCAGATTTCATATGGTTTGGTCTGAATTTCGAAGGGGTGACGTTCGATATCGCTGGGAGGTCCAAAAAGTATGAAAACCATTCCCATATCGGATCTCCAACCCTCCTGGAAACCTGAAAAATTTTGATTGGCATAGTTTGCTCGTCTATAATACTCATTCATCAATTCGTTCTCCACGGTATCCGGAGTCGGATCTTTCGCGCGCCAGAAATCCTGAAATATTTTTTTCTTTTCAGTATCCTTGGCCTTATTCATTTTTTTTATGACGCTATTGCTTGCGATATACCTGAGTTGATCGATCGCTACGTCGAGATTATCGATCATGTTTGACATCCCAAACCAGCGAATCTGGATGATTTTTTCCGCAGAAGCCACATCCGCGCCGATTTTCGCGGTGAGTACCAAGCGATACTTACTGTAAGTCAGATTGTTACGAGGAATACTTAATTTCTGGCAAATGACACCTTTTTCAAATTCCCGTTCGATTGTATTTTCAGTTATCAATTTCTTACTGAGGTTATATATCGAATATTTGACGGAGCCCTTGCCACCATCGGAAAGCATATAAAACGAGATATCGAATACATTACCGGTATCGCTCAGCATACCCATCATTGTCGGCAGATCTTCTTTTTTCCCGACGCTGTCCGGGATGCCTTTTTCGATAATATTAATATTGCCAATCGTAATGGATTTCTTATAGAAATCTTTCAGATTAATTTCTTTTTTACGAAATGAACTTTTTCGTGTATCCAGATCGAGTACACCAATCGTCATTGAGTAGGGACTTGGTTTGAGTTTATAAGTCAGTTTGTTGATGTCAAAATGTTCACCGGAATAAGTTTCACTGAATAGCTTGGTTCGTAAAGTCTGTGTCCAGATTTTACTGACCGCGTTGACTTCATTTTCATCCACCAGGAGTACGGATATTTCATAGCGCGCAACAAAAACCGAATCCTTTTTGACAAATTGAATGGCATTAAACGGCACCTGTATGACAATATCGACGGTAACGCTGTCCCGGGTCGCCAGCGGTGTTTCATTTACTTCATAATTAAAGTTCGGGACCTCCGGCTCCATTTTCATGCCGAATTCTTCGTGCTCCTGCCCTAATCCGAGCGTTGACACAAACATCAGTCCGATAGATATTTTATTCAGCAAACGTGGCATATTTTCTCCATTGGTATTTCGTTAAACCGCGATCGGTTGCAAACCAGATCCAATCTTCGTCGACGATTATCTTAAATACATTGTCACCAGCCAATCCATCGACTGTCGTATAATGTTCAGAGTAAAAATCATTCAGCCGCATCAGGATAGCGCCCTGATTGGTTCCTATCCACAGATTATTTCCGGCAACGGCAAGGTCGAAAATGTCCGCACCATTCAATTCGGCCGTCAGGGGCAAGCTCGTCCAGGTTTCACTTTTTTGAGAATATCGAAGCAGTCCGTTATAACGTCCGAATACATTTACCGAATCGCCGATTCCGATTGCCTGAAATTCGGCCGCGACTGCCTCATCCAATCCTATCCGTACACCAAACATGTCATAATGTTCGACATTACGATTGAATTTGTCAATAGAGTACAGGCCGTTATCGGTCCCTATCCATATTTTTTGCGGATCGATGGCAACTTTCAGAATTTTCAGAATATTTTGTCCGGGCGATAATCGGAAGCGCCGGGCTTTATATCCCGGAATAGTGACTACACTGAGGCCACGCGGTGTCCCGATCCAGGCAACCGTATCTTGGAGTGCAATAGTCGTAACGATCTCATCAGCCAAACCTTCGAACATACTCAGTCGTTTCCAGCGACTCTTCTTCTGATCATAGATTGACAATCCTTGGGTTGTGCCGATCCAGAGCCGATCGTTGCGGAATGCTAAATCGGTAACGATATCAGTCGCCAGTTCGTTGATCAGAATATTTTCGAAATAATCCCAATTCCAGTCTCTCAGATCAATACCGGAAATTCCGGATTTAGCGAAAAGCGGATTCGGATCGGATTGGCTACCGCTCATCCAGAGATGATTTTTATCGAACGCCAACGCACTTATGAAATTTTGCAGAGGTCCGGCCGGATGTAAACGCATGATCTTGATGTTGGCGTCTCCTTCAAATAATCCCAATCCGGCGATCCCGCCGTAAGCATCCCGATTTGCGTCTGCCATGAAGAGAGTCAGCGGATATTCACGCAGATCGGCGTCTAAGATCACACCACGCCCATCGATATGACAGTTCTGATCGATACTATAGGTGCGAATATCCGGC
>JAZDEI010000310.1:0-2762 GCA_043808945.1 Fidelibacterota bacterium
GTTTCCGTCGAAGGCATCGATTTTGAATCCATCGACGCCCAGCCGGTCCACATTTTCGTCCTTCTGCTGACACCCGAGCGTTTTCCCAGCAAGCATCTGAAACTGCTGAGCAAATTATCGCGGATGCTGAACAATCCCGCCTGCCGCGAGGAGATCCTGGCCGCCACCTCGGCGGAAGAGATCGCCCGCGTTTTTTACAAATACGACACCCAGATATAGAGGTTTATATGCCGTTCTGCCCGCATTGTCTGTACGAATTTGTCGAGGGAACTAAGACGTGTGCCGATTGTAAAGCCAAGCTGGTCGATCAGTTGCCTGCTGAAAAATTGGACGCCGTGAAGTGGCTCTTTTTGGTAACTTTATCGGACATCACCATCGCGGAGATGGTAAAGGAAGCCCTGAATAATAACGGCATCCCGGTATTTCTCAAAACCGATCCGATCCATAGCGCTCTCTCAGTCTTTAGTGCCGGCGCGACCGGCTCGTATGCCCGACTTTATGTTCCGCGTGGACAGAAAGAGGCGGCGCTGGAAATCCTGCAATCCATGACCGATACTCATTAATCCGCTTGAATAACGTAAAGAGCAATCGAAAAATATGATATACCAGCGCGTCAAAGGCACCCGTGACATTTTACCGGACGAAGTCCATCAATGGCAATATCTGGAAAATTTCCTGCGTACCTACTTTCAGCGCAATAATTACCGGGAAATTCGCACTCCGGCGTTCGAAGTTACCGAACTATTCGCGCGCGGCGTCGGCAGCGATACAGACGTGGTTTCCAAAGAAATGTACACTTTCCTCGACAAAGGCGGCAGCAGTCTGACGCTGAAGCCCGAACTGACCGCGCCGGTCATGCGGGCTTTCATTCAGAATAACTTGGAACAGGTCGCCCCGTTGACCAAAGTCTATTATATCGACGCCCTTTTCCGCCAGGAACGCCCTCAGAAAGGACGCCTGCGCCAGTTTCATCAATTTGGTTTTGAAATCCTCGGCACGCCCCACCCGGAAGCCGACGCCGAAGTTATTCAAACAACCTATGAATTGTACCGCGAACTGGGATTAACGGACCTGAAAATCCGCCTGAACAGCATCGGCAGTCGCACCAGCCGCGGCCTATATCTGGACGTTCTCAGAAAAGCGCTTGAGCCTTTCAAAGAGGAACTCTGCGGCACCTGCCGTGAGCGGCTCGAAAAGAACGTCCTGCGTCTGTTCGATTGCAAGGTCGAATTCTGCCAGCAGATCATGGCTCAACACGCACCGTCGATTCTGGATCACCTGACAGACGAAGACCGCCAGCATTTTCAAGCGGTGCGCGACCTGCTGGAACTGACCGGCGTGCCTTATACGATCGACAAGACTTTGGTGCGCGGATTGGATTATTACACACGCACGACCTTTGAAATTACTTCGCCATTGCTCGGCGCGCAGGATGCGATCTGTGGCGGCGGACGCTACGATCACCTGATCGAAGATCTCGGCGGACGGCCGACTCCGGGCGTGGGCGTGGCTTCCGGCATGGAACGGCTCCTGCTCATTATGGAACAGATCGGCGGTTTCCCGATACCGGAGCCGAACTTAGTTTACGTAATTGCATTGGGGGAATCTGCGCGCAATGCCGGTTTCCGCCTTGTGGCCGAATTGCGCCGGCATAAAATCAACGCCCAGATGGACTTTCTGCGCCGCTCAATGAAAGCCCAATTGCGGGACGCCGACCGCGAACAGGCTCGCCGGGTCGTGATCATAGGTGACGATGAGATTGCCCGTGGCGTCGTGATCCTGAAAAACATGAAAGACGGCGGACAAAGCGAACTGCCATTGCAAACGGCGGGCGCGGAGATCGCAGTTCTGCTTGATAAAACCCCTTGAATTGACCACCTTTTCCATCAATAAATATCATCAGACAGGTTCGGCATGTCCTTTTTAAATCCGGGATTCCTCTGGTTATTGCCACTGATCGGCGTTCCGCTCCTGATCCACCTGCTTGGCCGCCAGCGTTTTCAGGTCGTTGAATTCAGCACCCTGCGATTCTTGAAAAGCCTGCAGAACGACGTACTGAGACGCCTGAAAATCCGTCAGATCATTCTCCTCATTTTGCGCACGCTTATAGTGCTGTGCCTGATCCTGGCTTTCGCGCGGCCTTACCGCAGCGGCCGGACACCTGGCATATTCGTTGGCAAAGGCACTAATCTCTACCTGATCGTCGATAATTCGGCTTCGCTTAGCCTGAATGTCCAGGGCCGTCCGCAGTTGACCAATGCCATTGAAATGATCAAAACCGCCGCGGACAAGATCGACTTCCCGGTCAATCTGAACCTGATTCTCAGCACGCGCCCCGACCGGATCGAACGCCGCACAATTATCTCCGGCAAAGCGGAATTAGTTCGCGAACTGGCCGGCATTAAAGCGACCGAATACGGCGGACGATTAATACCCGCCCTGCGCACCGCCGTCGGTGACATCAGTGCCAACCGCGACGCGAACGGCGTTATCTGGATAGCCAGCGATTTCCAGCGTAGTAACTGGAGCGCCGCGACACAGACTGTTAAAAATTTATGGGAAAATATTCACGCCAATAAAATCCGGCTCGTGCTTTTTCCGGTCGCGGCCCCGGCCGAAAACACGGCGCTCGGCGAGTTAATCTTTACCGAGCAGATTCAGGCCAAAGACAAATCCGTTACGTTGAAAATCCTGGCCGAAAATTGGCGGACGAATGCACAGGAATGCCCGGTATCGCTGTTCATCGAGAACGAACGCGTCGG
>JAZDEI010000311.1:0-18851 GCA_043808945.1 Fidelibacterota bacterium
AGTAAAATCGCGACGATGACGATTACGAATTGGCGTTTCATCAGACCTGACTTTTTAAAATTCAAATTTGACTCCGAAAGTCGGCATGATCGGAAACATCGGAACTCCAAATCTCCGAACGCCTTTTATGCCCTCAGTAGTATCGTCATATTTCTGACTGTATATGTAGGTCATGATATTCAGGTGGTTAGTGACATTCAGAACCTGGAGATAAAATTCCCGGAAACCATAACGGGTGGCTTTCCGGTGGATAAAACTGACATCCCAGCGAAAATAGGCCGGGTAGCGGGCGCTGTTCTGTTTCCCGACCAGATAAATGTTATTCTCCCACCATTCCGTCGAGTTATCATCATCATTTTCCGACCAATACGATTGTCCGTATCCCTGATCTTCACTCCAGCTCTGAATGACTCCCAGAATCGGCGTGTATGGATTTCCGGAAGCATACGAAACCGCCGTGCTGAAATGCCATTTTTTAGTCAATTGCCAGTCGGCCACGGCATTGGCGGTATGAGTGCGGTCATATTTCGGATAAGTCCAGGCCTGACCGGTAATTTTACGTCGCGTACGGGCATAAGTGTAGCCGATCCAGCCCTGTATCTTGCCGGTAGTTTTCTTAATTAATATTTCCGTGCCATAGGCATAGGCATCCGTATCCCAGAACTCATTGAACCGGTCGAAAAGTATTTCCTCTTCCACTGAAAAAATATCGCCCTGTTTAAGGGTCAGCAGGTGGTCGAAATCCTTATAGTAGGTTTCCAGGCGGAATAAGATATTACTATCAGTCAGATACTCGAGTCCGAGAATCGTGTGTTCCGTAAAACTGGCTTTCCGGTCACCCGGAATGGCTAACCAGATATCGATGAAACGCAGGTTTTCATCCTGGGGATTGGCCGTCGTCAGGAATTGATGATATTGTCCCCACGAAAAATTGAGCGACAGGTTTTCCTGGAGCAGATATTTCAATGCTAACCGCGGCTCGGGGTACAGTTGTTTGTGCAGGCTGTAGCAGTTGAGACGCAGGCCGAACTGCATTGAGAACAGCTGCGTCAGATTCCATTTATCCTGGATGAAAAGAGCCTCCTCGTAGGGACGCTCCAGCATCCACAGGGCGGTATCGCTGGATACTTCGGAAATATTGTTCTCAATCGATTCTTCGCGGGTAATCATGCCAAGGTTGAAATCCAACTGTTTATGCTGTATCCCGGCCATGATCGTATGGTCGGCATTCGGCAACCAGGTTAATTCAGTTTGAATGCTATTATCTTTAACGACATCGAAGATGTCAAGATCGTAGATATCGCGGTAATTTGTGGAGTCTCCACCGCTAACGATATAATCATTCTCGTCATATTTAATATTGATGCGGAAACGAAAGCGGCTTTCGGCTATGAAGGTTCTGACAATCAGCTTCGGCGAGGCGATCCAGCGCCAGGTCAGGCTGTTGGTGCGGTTACCCCAGCGCCAGTCGAAAAGGTTGTCCGATGAATATTTCTCATAATAATCGGTATTATAAGTGTCATCCCAATTATCCTGGTAAGCCACTGACAGGACGTCATCACCGTAAAACGAGCTCAATGTCAGCCGGTGATTATGGCCGAGATCGACATTCAGTTTGGCCTCCAGGTCATAGAAATAATATGGAAAGCCGACATAGTCTTCCTCGTTGTAGTAATTGCCGGTCTTCTTGTCATGTCGTTTCTTGAAATACATCACGGAGTTGAGAATCTGGTCGAAATATGTACGCCGTCCCGCTACCATCCAGGAACCTTTGATGCCGGAAATTTTCGGTAAGGGCCCTTCCAGCAGGAGTTTACTGGAAATCAATGAAATATTGGCCGTGCCGGAAAATTCCTCGGTATTGCCTTCCCGATTAATGATATTCAAAATCGAACCCAGGCGTCCGCCGTAACGCGCCGGGAAACCGCCCGCCGAAAAATCGGCTTCCTTGATGGCGTCGGTGTTGAAAGTCGAAAACACGCCGCCCAGGTGAAAGGGATTGTAGACCGTAATGCCGTCCAGCATGATCAGGTTCTGATCCGGCGTACTGCCGCGCACATATAGCGCGCTCGAGAAATCGTTCAGCGACTGCACACCGGGCAACAGCTGGATCGCTCGGAAGACATCGGCCTCGATGAAGCCCGGTGCCGATTTGATTTCCTTGAGCGACAGGTTGGTCGAACTCAGTTCCATCTTTTCCTTGAATTTCATACGCTCGGCCGTGACGGTGACGCTCTCGCCTGCGAGGCTGGTTACTTTCAAACGGAAATCGAGCCGCAGATTGTCCCGCGCCAATATCACTTTTTGGGTAATCGTTTCATAACCGATGATGCTAACGATTATTTCGTATTCGCCCGGCCGGGCATCAGGGATGACATAGTAGCCGTCCTGGGTGGTCGCAGTTCCGGTAAAGGTATTTTTCAGAAAGACATTCACGTAGGCCAACGGTTCTCCGGTAGCATCCTCGCGCACGAAACCGCTGATGGAAACCGCCCTGACATTGACCGCCAGGACGATTGTAAGAACCATTATTCTGAAATATTTCGTCAAAGGATCCGAATCTTCTCCCGGAGTTTTCAGACGAACAGACTATTTATTTTTCTTTTCAGCCAACCTGGCCACGTTCATTCCCTCGAGAAAACGCTGCTTCGTAATTGTCAGCAGTATCAAATACGATAATAAAGTATTGATTATTCGCTTCTGTGACAAGAAAAATAATTGTTTAATAAACATTCCTAAGATATCATCAGAATAGTAGTAGAGATACGGCATGCCGTGTCTCTATTCTGCGGAGAATATCATTAAAAATACCATGTCCGGTCGCGAACCGATTCTCCAAACGGGATTCCTCGTTCAGAATGATACGATTAAGATATTATTCTCCGTGAACTCTGCGCGCTCTGTGGTGAAAAGCTCTCAGACCTGGCTCAGGCCATCGGTCTGTTCCAGCCAGTCAGCGATTTTCTCAACAACTTTACTGACATCGTTGTCCGAGACATCGACTTCCAGTGATGGAAGTTTCGAGCGCCGCAAAAAATCCCTCAGCATTTCCTGTTCCCGGATGAAGACATTCAGGTCGTCGTACTGCGAAGGTTTGCCGGAGACTTTGATCCGTTCGGCGCGGGCGGCGGCGAACGATTCCGGGCGGCGCGTACAGAAAATCAGGCGATAGTTCAGGGCGACTAAGCGCTCCTCGAGCCAGCCGAAATCGTAGAGTTTACCGTAGGTCGCCCGCTGATATACCTGCGTTGAAATATGAAAGCGGTCGACGATCCAGGAATAATAGCGCTGGAGTTCGAACAGGCGCATCCAGACATGGTAGGTTTCCATGGCCAGCGCCTCCTCCTGCGGTTCGAAATTGATCAGCCCGCGGCCCCACGGGAAATTGGTAAAAGCGCACCATTCGGCGGAGACGATTGGTGAATGATAGCGGTATTTGCGCGGGCCGACGATGCGCGGGTGTTCGTTCAGCGCAAAGGCGATTTCAGTCTTGTGAGTCAGGCGTGTGCCTTCGAGAATGATATGCGGGCAAAGTTTGATGACTTTACCGGACATCGCATCTCCCCTGTTTTACCACTTGAACACGCGGGCAATGTCGTTGAACAGCACCAGTACCGTCAGCAGGATAATGAGTGCCAGACCGACCTGCTGGATGCGTACTTTGGCATTCAGTGAGAGCGGCCGGCGCAGAATGGCTTCGATCAGGATAATGATAATATGTCCGCCGTCGAAAGCCGGAACCGGCAGAATATTGATGAGCGCCAGGTTAACGCTGATGATCGCCATCAGACCCAGGATCGAGCTTATTCCGGACTTGGCCGATTCCCCGGCCAACTTGGCGATGAAAATCGGGCCGCCGATATTCTTCAGCGATTCCTCGCCGGTGGCCAGCATTTTCAGTGAGATGACCGTAATCTTCAGCCAGTACCAGGTGTTTTTCAGGCCACTATCGATTGACTCGAAAAAGCGAGCCGAACGGTGATGCATGACCGGACTGATGCCGACCAGGCCGACTTCCACCAATTTTGAACCTTGCAGAACTTTATTGGCGACCGGCATGAGTTTCTTTTCCTGGATAATTCCGGCAGTTTGCCATTTGACGGCAATCGAATCGTGCGGGTGATTGTGAATCAGTTTCGTCATATTTTCCCAGGAGTCAATGGCTGTGCCGTCGACCGCGAGAATTGTATCGCCGGCTTTGATGCCGAGCGAATCGGCCGGGAAACCGGGAATCACGCTTTCCACAACCGGCTGATTATCCGGTTCATAAATTCCGGCGCGCATGGTCAGAATGCTGAATATGATGATCGAAAAAATAACATTGAAAATCACACCGCCTGAGATGAAAAGTAGTTTTTGCCAGGTTTTTTTTGCGGCGAATGTCCAGGGTTCGTTGCTCTCGGCGCCTCCGACGTCGAGACTTTCGTCGATCACGCCGGAAACTTTAACGTAGCCGCCCAGCGGAATCGCCGAGATCCGATAATCGGTCTCGCCGATCTTCTTGCTGATAATTTTGGGCGGAAAACCTATCGAAAAGGCTTCTACCCGCATGCCGGTCAACTTCGCAAAAATAAAATGGCCCAGTTCGTGAGCGATTACCACTCCACCAATCACAATCAGGACAGCCACGATAGTCATCATAATCTATAATTTCCTTTCATTATCAATGTTAAATGGCGCGGTCAACGAATTCACGGGCAAGCGGCTCGACTGCCAGAATTTCATTAAGCCCCGGATGATCGACAATATCGATCTGCCCAAGCGCTTTTTCGATCAGACCGGCGATCTCCGGAAACCTGATCCGCCCTTCCAGAAAAGCATATACCGCCAGTTCGTTAACCACATTCAATATGGCGGGCGCCGTACCGCCCCGGCGTAGTGCCTCATACGCGAGGCGCAGAGTCGGAAACTTCACCGGATCGGGGGCTTCGAACGTTAACTGACTGAGTTTCGTCCAGTCAACGTTCTCCCATGCGACTGGCAGACGCTCCGGGTAACCGATGGCGTACTGAATCGGCAGACGCATATCGGGCAATCCCATTTGCGCCTTGATCGATCCGTCCCAAAACTCGACCATCGAATGGATGATCGATTGCGGGTGGATCAGCACTGAAATTTGCTCCGGTTTAACGCCAAATAGCCAATAGGCTTCGATGATTTCGAGACCTTTGTTCATCAGGGTCGCCGAATCGATCGTGATCTTCCGGCCCATGTTCCAGGTCGGGTGGCGCAAAGCCTCATCCGGCGTGATCCGGTCGAATTCCGACAGCGGCCGTGTGCGGAACGGGCCGCCGGAACCGGTCAGGATCAGGCGTTTGACACTGGTTTTGTCTTCACCGGCCAGGCATTGCCAGATGGCGCTGTGTTCGCTGTCGATCGGGTAAAGTTTCAGGCCACGCCCGGCCACTAAATTCATGATGATTTCACCGGCCATGACCAGCGATTCCTTGTTCGAAAGCGCTATGTCAGTTCCGGCATTCAGCGCGCGCCAGGTCGGCTCCAAACCGGCCATTCCAACGATCGCATTAATCATCAGATCGACCGCGCCGCGACCGGCAAGTTCCAAAACACCTTCCCGGCCGGCCAGGACTTCGATATTCTTCCCGGCCAGTGAATCCTTAACAAATTGGTGCTGAGCGGAGTCCGAGATGGCCACGGCCTGCGGGTGGAATTGTCGCGCCTGTTCGATCAGCAGGGCGGCGTTCCGACCAGCCAATAAATAACGTACTGCGAACCGCTCCGGGCAGGCCGTTACGACTTTCAGGGCGTTGACGCCGATCGAGCCGGTCGAACCGAGTACGGAAAGATTCTTTATTCTAAAGCCTTCAGCCATTATATGTATCCCAATAATGAAATCATGCCGGAAACGCTTCTCTGTGTCAACGCCAGACCGCCGCCGATTTTCAAATGACTGCCGACATTGCGGGACAGGTCGAAACGTAACAGACCTAAGTCAATTTTCTTGCTCGTCTTATAATTATCGGCCGCATTAGTATTATCGGTCACATGAATCCAGGCCTGCGTCAAGTGGGCTGTACCGGCCAATGACAAATTCCACTCGCCTTTCCGGAAAAGTTTCAGATAACCCAGCGACAGATCGCGAAAATGGAAATCGCGCGGGCCTTTGATATGATTCAATCCGCAGATGACCTGGTTGGGTTTGGCGGATTCGCCCCAGCAATAACCCAGGAAGAGACCGATGGCGTTCAGGCTCTCTTCCTGCCAGCGACCGGCGCTGAGTTGTCCGGCTACTATGATTGTTGGTGAAAGGCCGAGCGCCAGCCCGACTGCCGGCAAACCCTGAAAGCGCTTTGCGCCATTTGCCAGATCAGGAGCATTGTATTGCGTCCAAAATATCACGCTGGATTTTCCGGGTTGGCTGAAGACAATCGCCGGGGCTTCCAATCCGGTTGACAGTTTGGAAAAGATCGTCGTCAATGTCGGGCGCACGTTACCGGCTGTAACTGCAGTCAAATCGAGATCGCCTGCCCACAATGCCGGGGCGAAGATTAACAAACCGACAATAACAGAATATTTCAGTGGGCAATTTTTCTGATATTTCAATGGATAAAATTAATGGATTATGCCGCGGGAGCTTTTTTTAATAAAATCGATAACATTCTGAACTTCCGGAATCATCAGCCCGGTGGTCTCTTCGATCTTTCGGAGTGCGTCAGAGACATTATATTCAGAGTGATAAATCAGATTATAGGCTCTTTTCAGGGCCAGGATAGTTTCCGGCGCAAAATTACGACGTTTCAGACCGACCCGGTTTAAACCTTCGTAAGCCAGCGGTTCGCGGGCGGCCATAATATATGGCGGAACATCTTTGGAAACGCGGAATTGACCGCCGATGATCGAATGCTGTCCGATCCGGCTGAACTGCAGAACGCCGACCATGCCCCCCATAATTACCCAATCTTCGATCTGGACATGACCGGCCAGGTTAACGGCATTAGCCATGATGACATGGTCTCCGATAATACAATCGTGCGCGACATGGACATAAGCCATCAGGAGACAATCGGAACCGACGACTGTTTTCCAGTGTTGTTGAGTGCCACGGTTTATCGTCACGAATTCACGGATGACCGTGCGATCTCCGATCTCGGCCGTGGTCTCCTCGCCCCCGAATTTTAAATCCTGCGGAATTTCGGATATGACCGCGTGATGATAGATTTTACATTCGCGGCCTATGCGGGCGCCCGGTAAAATCACGACCTGCGTTCCGATCTGGCAATTTTCTCCAATCTCGACATTGTCACTGATAACCGAGTAGGGGCCGATTGATACGTTTTCGCCGATTTTGGCCTTTGGATCGACGATTGCAGTCGGATGTATATTGCTCATAATTTATAAATCTACCAAAGAGGCCATCATGTTAGCTTCGACGACAACCTCGTCGTTCACAAACGCGACGGCGCGCATTTTACACATCGATAAACGGAACTGAACCATCTGCACTTCGAGGCGAATCTGATCGCCCGGAATAACCGGCTTGCGAAATCTGACTTCATCCAAACCGGTGAAATATACCAGGACTTTTTCGGGATGTTCGATTGTATTTAAAAGCATTAATCCACCGGCCTGCGCCAGAGATTCGAGCACGAGGACTCCCGGCATGACCCGCCTGACCGGGAAATGCCCCTGGAAAAACGGTTCGTTAACCGTCACATTTTTAAGAGCAGTGACCGATTCGCCCGGAACCATATCGATTACTTTATCGACCAGTAAAAACGGATAACGATGCGGCAGGATGCGTTCGATCCCGTTAACGTCGAGTAAGGCGCCACGGACTTTGCCTTTCTGGTATTTTTTACTGATCAATACCTTTTCGTATTCTTTGCGAATTTTTTTCACGAAGTTGACATTGTGGGCATGACCGCTCCGCGCGGCAATGACATGTCCCTGAATCGGCACTCCCAGTAAGGCAAAATCGCCAATCAGATCGACGATTTTATGGCGCACGGCTTCGTTGTAATAACGCAGTTCAACGCCGTTCAGTGTGCCTCGCTGACCAATCGAGATTTCATTGGAGATCCCAAATAATTTGCGGATTCGCTCCACTTCACTCTGTTCGATATGCCGATCGATAAAAACCACAGCATTGTTGACATTACCGCCTTTGATCAGGCCGCGATTTTTTAGTCCCTCGATTTCACTTAAGGTGCAGAAAGTCCGGGCTGAGGCATAATCGGTTTCGAATTCATCTGCTAAGGAATAGGTGGCTGAGTATTGCGTCCCGATCGCCGGTATCTTACTGTAATCGATCAGGAAAGTGATCTGGAAACTATCGGCCGGCAGGATATGAATATCGACATTGTTCTTAGGATCGGTATAGGTCAGAATTTTATCGATGACCAACACATCCTGATCGGCTTCCTGTTCGACGATCTCGGCTTGTTTCAAAGCCTTGACAAATTCGATGGCGCTGCCGTCGCATACCGGCGGCTCGATGTTATTGACTTCGATGATGATATTATCGATCTCAAGCCCGGCTACCGCCGACAGAACATGCTCGACGGTATGAATCTGGACTCCGTTCTGTGCAATGGTCGTCCCCCGCGAAATGTCCGTGACATGATTAATGTCGGCTATGATTTCAGGACAGTTTTCGACATCGGTGCGGACGAACCTGATCCAGGAATTCTCCGGCGCCGGTTTAAATGTAAGCGTACTTTTAACACCGGTGTGCAAGCCGATTCCGGAAACCGAAACCGCTTTTTTTATTGTTCGCTGATTACGCGACATTACTTTTCCTCTGTTTTTGTCGTATGAACTTCCGCCTCGAGTTTTTTTAGGCGTTCTTTAATTTCGGGCAATGAGCGTATATGCGCAAATTCCTGGGCGGCTTTCATCCGCTCCTGGGCTGGTGAACCGAGCACAAACATCCCGGTCGGAACATCTTTTGAAACACCTGATTGCGCCGCGATCATTACTCCGGAGCCAATATGCAAATGTCCGGCGATGCCGACTTGTCCGCCAATACTGACGCTATCTTCGATAATGGTACTCCCGGCTACTCCGACCTGCGCTGCTAAAAAGCAGTATTCGCCGATCTTGACGTTATGAGCGACCTGTACCAGATTATCTAATTTCGTACCGCGTCCGATGACCGTGTCGCTGACCGTTCCGCGATCGATCGTCGTATTTGCGCCGATCTCGACCTCATTATGAATCACGACCCGGCCGGCCTGCGGAATCTTCTCGATGCCGTTTTGAACTCGCACAAAGCCAAATCCGTCACTGCCGATCACTACTCCGCAATGAATCCGCACCTTCTGCCCAATGACACATTTATGATAAATGCTTACATTCGGGAAAATGACGGTTCCTTCACCGATGCTGACGGATTGCCCGATATAGCAATTCGCCTGGATGACCACATCGTCGGCAATTATCACGCCGGATTCGATCACAACATGTGGACCGACGTAGACATTTTTACCGACCTGAACATCGCTGGCAATGATGGCAGTCGCATGAATCTGCGGGGCCGGTAACGGCAATTCCGGCCGGAAATGAGCCAGGATAATCGAAAAAGCTAAGTTCGGATTCTTAACCAGCACTAAGTTCGGGAAGGCGCCGCTGAAATTGTCCTCGACAATTACGGCTGTGGCTGTAGTAGTAGTCATATATTTTGCATACTTCGGATTGGCCAGAAACGTAATTTCGCCACTTCGGGCGTGCTGAATCTCTGCCACATCACAAACGACGGCGGCTTCGTCGCCGCGAACCGAGCCGTTGACTAATCGGGCAACCTGCCCCAACGTCAATTGCATATTTATTTTGTGCGCTTCAGTTCATAAATGACTTTATCGGTCAGGTCATGAGCCGGTTCCGCATAAAGAATGTTGCCCTGGACAGTATCGAAGATGTAATCGTACTTGTTGTCCTTGCCGACTTTCTCGATTACTTTTTTAACTTTTTCCAGGATCGGCGAAACTAATTCAGCCTGTTTCTTGTAAATTTCGCCTTCAGGGCCGAGTTTTTCAACCTGGTACTTCTGAATGGATTCTTGCAGCTGAGCGACTTCAGCCTCTTTGGTCTTACGCCGGGTTTCGCTCATCATCATTTTCTGACGTTCGTAATCTTTCTGCAAACTGTCTAACTTGGCAAGCATGCCACGGTACTCATCTTCCAATTTTTTGGCTTCGATGTCCAGCTTGCTCTGCGCTTCTTTGGCTTCGTCATATTCTCCAAGAATGCGATCTGAATTGACATAACCGACCTTGATCTGGGCCTGGGCGATATTTGTCCAACCAGCCATCACCAACATTCCGAGAACAATCATAACTACTTTTTTCACTTTTCCTCCGTTATTTATCAATGGCTTTTTACTTTAATAAGCCGTTCCAAATATAAAATGCGTTTTCCAACCTTCAGGTTTACCGTAACCGGTTGAACCTTCGACATCAATATCGTCAAATCCGTAACCAAAATCAACCCCTAATAATCCGAGCGCCGGCATGTAAAAGCGAATACCGATGCCGAGCGAACGCTTCAGATCGAAAGGATCGGTACCGGAAAGATGTTTCCAGGTATTCCCGGCTTCGGCAAATGCCAGGGCATAAATGGTCGGATTATTGGAGATCGGTACGCGGTATTCAAAGGTATATTTCAACATCGATTCGCCGCCATAGGGATAATTATAACCGCTGTAGTAATAAGTCGGACCAACCTCGTTATCGTCATAACCACGTAGAGCCGTTCCGTAAATCATGCCACTTCCGCCCATTATGAAACGTTCGTCCGGGGGAATAACGCTGGATTGCCGCAACTTCTTGATGACTCCGAATTCTACATGGTTAAAGGCTACCAATTTCCAGATCGTCGGCAAAAAGTACTCAATCGTGAGAGTATGTTTATGAAAATGCTCTGTACCGCCTAAAAATCCGCCGGTCAGATTCGATGACCAGGTAAATACTGAGCCCCTTGTCGGAAATTCCGGAAGGTCGCGACTGTCGCGGTTAATGACCTGGGTGATCCCGATGCTGGTTGTTCGGGATTTACCTTGAAGGACACTTTGCAGATAATCATCGCTGACGTTAGAGTATTTTTTTCTGTAAGCGCCGAACGACCAGCTACCCCGGAAATAATTATCCGGCCAACGAAAGCGCCGTCCCCAGCGTAGCGAACCACCATAAATCGTCAAATCATAGGGATAATAGTAAGTGCTGCTGTTGCTGCCTCTTTCGGAGTAAGTCATATTTACTCCGACCAGATTGGGAGAATCAAACAACCACGGATCCGTGAAACCGAGTGAAATTGATTTATAGGGATTGGTCGCATAATTATAGACCGAGTAAGACGTGCCCTGCTGGTAATTGATTACCAACTGCTGACCGCGTCCGAGAAAATTGTTAAACTCGAAACCGCCGCCGCCCACCAGACCGTAAATCTGACTGATGCTGAAGGATAAATTGGCACGATCCGACGATTTTTCCTCAACGGTCAATTCTACGTCCACGGCTTTATCGCTGACCGGGACGACCCCCGGTTCAACATTAGCGAAGTAATTGAGGATCATAACTTCACGTTGACTGCGGATCAGAGCGTCCCGGCTGAAAATATCGCCGGGATAGACTTTCAGTTCGCGCCGGATAACATTTTCATTCGTCTTTGAATTGCCCACGATATTAATCTGATTGACCTCGACCTGATAATTTTCGGTAATGTCGAAAGTAATATCGATCTCGTCATCGGAAACGGGAACTTCCATCGGCACAATCTGAAAAAACAGGTAACCGCGATCCATATAAGCGCCGTTGATCCGGTCATAAACGGCTTTCTGCAATTCCTCGTCATTGTAATAATCGCCCGATTTTATTCCCAGCAGGAGATTCAACTGTTCGGTCGTATATATCGTGTTTCCTGAAAAATTAATGTTGCGGTACTTATAGCGCGGACCTTCATAAATATTCAAGGTAATCATCATGCGTTTTTTGTCGGCGTTATAAGTAATCGAATCGCTTTTCATATCGAAATCCCGGTAACCTTCATTCCGGTAGAACAGGCGTAGTTTCTCCTTATCTTCGGCATATTTTGTCTCGTCAAACTCACCGGTGCGCAGGATAAACAGATTGCGTTGATGGGTTTCTTTCAAAGCCCGGCGCAGACGGCGATCCGAAAAATGTTCATTGCCGACAAAGTCGATTTCCTTGATTCGCACGCACTTGCCTTCATGAATGTCCAGAATCAGATCCTTGCTGTTCGCTTTTGTGCCTTCGACTACTTTGGCATCAATCTCAGCCAGCAGGTAACCCTCTTTGGTATATAAATCCTGCACTTTGCGTTTGATTTCCGCGATCAGGCTGGCCGTCAGAACTTTGCCGGAGATCAGGTTGAGTTCTTCGTCAATTTTGCTTTTCTTGATCTTTTTATTGCCCTTGACTTCGAACTTTTCAAGGCGTGGATATTCTTCCACCTGTATGATAAGAAAAATACCTTCGTCCGTATCTTTATCCAATAAAACTTTGATATCGGAAAACATATTGAGTTTCCACAGACGCTGAATAGCTTGTGCGATGTCATCCTGCGTGACCGCTTTGCCTTCGATTAATCCGGACTGCACTTTGACACTGACTTCCGATATGGTTTTATTGCCCTGCACTGCCAATCCAAGAACCTTCAAACCGGATTCCTGCTGGGCAATTGCAAAGGCTGACAGAAGTAAAATTAAAGTAAGAGATATATTGATTACAGATTTTGACATTTTCAGTTTCCTGGAGTATTTGTGATTTGTTCACTGGTCTTGCCGAAGCGCCGTTCTCTTTTTTGGTATTCCTGAACGGCTAAAAGTAGTTCCTTGTTCCGAAAATCAGGCCAGTAAGTATCGGTAACATATATTTCGGTGTACGCCATTTGCCAGAGTAAAAAATTACTAATTCTCAATTCACCGCTGGTGCGGATCAGCAAATCCGGATCGGGCATATCGTGGGTATATAAATAACTCGAAAATAAACGTTCATCAATGTCTTCAGTTGCAATCTTGCCCGCATGGACGTCCCGGGCAATGGCACGGGTGGCGTCTAATATTTCCGCCCGGCCGCCATAACTCAGGGCCAGATTCAGGTTCAGACCATCGTTCCGGCCGGTTTTTTCAACGCCTTCCATTAAACCCTGGAGCGGATTATCCGGTAAATCCGCGAGATGTCCCATCAAAGTCAGCCGCACATTATTTTTATGCAAATCATCGATTTCATTGCGGATTGTGCGCAGCAACAGGGTCATCAGGTACGAAACTTCCGACTTCGGCCGCGACCAGTTTTCGATCGAAAACGTGTAAAGCGTCAGGGCTTTTATGCCGATCTTACCACATTCGCGGGTTATTTCGCGGACGGAGTTAATGCCCTCATTATGCCCGGCTACGCGCGGCAAGCCGCGCTTTTTCGCCCAGCGCCCGTTACCATCCATGATGATCGCGATATGCTTCGGAAGTTCTCCCCGAGCCAACACCTGCGTGCGTAATATTTCGATTTCCTGATCTTTTTTCGACATTCTTAACTAATATAAATAAACTTCGGAAATTATTATTTATTCATCTACAAAGTCAATGAAAACCATTTAATATTTCTTACAGGTGAATTATCTGTGACATTGCTGGCAGGCAAATGTGGTCTTTTCAATATTTAACTTCTCAATTAAGAGAATTTAGAATTATTCGCAATTGTTGATCTTATTGAAAGGTTTACTGTTTCGGGTCTTTTACGGTAAGCTGACGGGATTGTTCCGAATATGATTCCCGCTTTTTATAGATTGACCGGATTTCTGAGATCCTTTTCCAAATTCGGAAAATTATTTTTGGATTAATACTCCCGCCGTTCTATATTGCTGGCGTAGTTCATTCAAAAATGGTTAAAGTAGTTACGAATAAAGGTACAGGTATTAGCCGGCGTATTCTGATCGCAGACAACGATCCCGGTTTACGAAACACCCTCACCGCTTTTCTCAACGAAAGAGGATTCTTCTGTCAATCCGTGAGCGACGGCGATGCCGTTCTGGAATTAATCCTGGCCGAAGATTTCGATATTCTCCTGATCGACCTGAGCTTGCCCAAACGCAACGGAATTGAGATTCTGGAAAAGATGCCTGGCCTCAGCCCTAAAGCTCTGACGATGCTCATGACAGATTCCGCTACGGTCGAAACAGCGGTCGATGCCCTGCGCAAGGGTGCGATTGATTACCTCATTAAGCCGCTCGATTTTGAAAACGTCGTTCACCGCCTGAAGAAAACTCTTCAACTGAAGGAGGTCCTGGCTGAAAACCAGTACCTGCGCCAGGAAATCCATTCGAAATATCATCTGGACGCTATCATCGGTGAAAGTCCGACCATGAAAAATGTCTACAACCTGATTGGTAAAGTCGCTAATTCATCCTCTAATATTCTCATCACCGGAAAAAGCGGAACCGGTAAGGAACTGGCTGCCCGCGCCATTCACCAAAACAGCCCACGCGCCAACGCCCCGTTCGTCGCAATCAACTGTGGCGCAATTCCCGATACTCTGTTTGAAAGCGAGCTATTCGGTTTGAAGAAAGGCTCTTTCACCGGTGCCACGATGGATAAGGATGGCGTCTTCCGCGCCGCTAACGGCGGAACACTCTTCCTCGATGAAGTCGGTGAAATCCCAGTCCATACTCAGGTCAAGTTACTGCGCGCCATCGAAAGTAAAGAAATCAAACCGATTGGCAGTAACAATTCAATAATCATGGACGTTCGCATTTTATCGGCCACCAACAAGGATCTGCTCAAAGAGATCGAGGAAGGCAATTTCCGCGAAGACCTGTTTTACCGGCTGAATATCATTGAAATCCATCTGCCTTCGCTCAGCGAACGGAAGGAAGATATTCCGCTTCTCGTCGAGCATTTCATCCGGATATACAACAACGAGCTGAAACGCAAAGTGCTGGGCATCGAAAAGGACACCCTGAAAATCCTGATGAATAACAAATGGAAAGGCGAAGTCCGCGAACTTGAAAATATCATCGAGCGCGCCGTACTTCTTTGCGAGGGGGACTATATTACTTCCCGCGACTTGCCGCCGAATATCAATGTCAATAATATTCCCGACGTCCCGGATGATCTCAAGACTTCCGTTCACAATTTCGAGCGTCAGCACATCCTCGCGCTTCTGCGTCGCGTCGATTTCGACAAAAATAAATGCTCCGAATTGCTTGGAATTGGCCTCTCGTCGCTCTATCGCAAAATCGACGAACTCGGCATCGAACTGTAAACACAGCCCGACATATTTTCCCGGAACGGTAAAATCCCGGTATTTTATACTTGATATTGAATTTCGTTCTTAATAAAATGAGGCGGTTATTGCGAGTTTCAGATGAATTTGTCGGTAGATATTAAAAAATATATTCAGCTCCTTTTCAAACATTTCCCGAAAAATCAGTATAGAGGCTAATTATGCATTCATCTTATCCCGATTATGTTGCCAGGTTTTACGACCTGGTCTATGCCGAGGTCCGCGATGCTGTCGATGTAAATTTCTACCTGAATAAAATCCGCAGGACGCCCGGCCCGGTCCTGGAAGTTGGCGTTGGCACTGGCCGAATCTTCCGGAGAGCACTGGCAAAAGGTGCGGACATGTATGGTTTCGACATCAGTAAAAGTATGCTGAAATATCTGATGAAAAAAATCCCTCCCGGAGAACATCATCGACTGAGTGAACGAAGCGTCACCGATTTCAAATTCGACCGGCGATTCGACCTGATTATTGCTCCCTTTCGGGTTTTTTCGCATCTGCTCAAAGTAGAAGACCAGATTTCCGCGCTTCGCAACATTCGTTCGCACCTGTCGGAACGTGGAATATTTATTTTCGATCTGTATGTCCCCAATCCGAAAATAATCGCCGATGGTATTCCCGAACAGTTGGATTTTACCGGCGAGTACGCCCCTGGCAGAAATATTCAGAGGTATGTTTCAGCCCATTCAAATATCGTCGAACAGATTACCTATGGGAAAATGAAATTTGTCTGGGATACTAAAAGCGGCCAAATTGCCAGGGTGTGGAATTTCACCATGCGCTACTTCTTCCGCTATGAACTGGAACATTTAATCGAATTATCCGGTTTGAAATTGGTCACCGTACTCGGCGACTTCAAGGGTCATCGACTGAATAAAAACTCGACCGAGTTTATCCTCATCTGTTCCAGATGACCGGATCTAATAACTAAAACAGCCGGTTTAATCCGGCTGTTAACGAATGATTTGTACGCCCGGAAGGATTCGAACCCTCAACATTCAGGTCCGTAGCCTGACGGTCTATCCAGTTGGCCTACGGGCGCATCATTCAAAAAGCGGCTTAATTTAGAATAGAATAAATATTTTCCCAACCATTTTTTAATAACCGCGCCAGGCCATTTTTAGAACGGAAAATACCGATCATTATTAGACCACTTTGGTAAAAATCTCAAACTTCGGCGGATTTTCCAGGTGTTTTTTCACAGCGCACTGACTGGCGGAGCGCACCAGCGCATCCCTGTATTTTTCCGGAAAATCAGGCGGAACCTGAATTTCTAATTGAATATCGCTGATTAATCCCGTATTCATGTTATGTTCGATTCTCTGAATCAGGCGGATTCCGTCGGTCGGCAGATTGCGTTGTTTGCAAAATCCCAGCACATAAATTCCGGCACAGGTTCCCAGTGAAGCCAGAAATAGTGCAAACGGCGCCGGGGCCGAATCCTCTCCGCCCGAACTAAGTGGCTGATCGGTTTGCACTGTGTAATTGCCAAAATGGGCATCGACCCGTAAGCCTTTCGGAAAATCTATAATCATTTCCATATTCTACTCCTTGTTATTTAGTTAAACTTCGCCTGTTTAGATGGCCATTTCCATATTTGAGTTACATAAGGCTTAGAATTTCAATTGAAATCTGTTTACGAATTCCTTAATATCAGACCGTAATGACTGAAAGTAAGCTAACTACAACCAATTTCAAACGCGGAGACAGATCATGAACAGGCATTGCCAACCTCTTATCATATCCGGATTATTAATGTTATTGTTCGGCGTTTCGGGCGCACAGAGCCTTAACCAAGCCGTGTATCAACCGAAATACAAAGATCCGGTTCTACAGCAACTCGAAGAACAACGCAATAAAACAACCGCCGCAGAGGATTCGATCACCCAGTCGATCCGCGACCGGCAAAAAGCCCGTGATAAGCAGGCCGAACAGGCGAAAATATCTCTGCGTTCTGATATTGCCGGAGTCAAAAAACCGGCTTCTAAAGACGGCTTCAATAAGGTCCAGCATTTTCCGCCGGTAGCTCAATATCAATCCGGAATGTGCTGGTGCTTTTCCGGAACTTCCTTTCTTGAGTCGGAAGTCATTCGGCAGACCGGTCGGAAAGTCAAATTATCCGAGTTGCACACGATTTATTATGAGTACCTTGAAAAGGCCGCGCGCTTTATCCGCGAAAGAGGTGATTCTTTCATCGGTGAAGGCAGTGAGGTCAACGCCGTCTTCCGCGTGATGAAAAAATACGGCGCGGTTCCGGCCGAAATCTATACCGGTCTTCCCCGGGGCGATAAGCACGATCACACTCAACTATTCGAGGAAATCGACAACTATCTTAAATACTGTAAAGCCAACGACTACTGGGACGAAACGATTGTCCTTAATACGATTCGCGTGATTCTCAATAAATATATCGGTGAACCGCCCCAGACTTTCACTTTTGAGGGTAAGAAGTACACGCCGCGGGAGTTTCTGCAGAATGTTCTCAAACTACAGATTGATGATTATTGCGACGTAATGTCGACCATGTCTGTGCCGTTTTATACCCGCGCTGAATTCAAGGTCGATGACAACTGGTGGCACGATTCGTCTTACATCAATATTCCGCTTGCCGAGTGGTATGCCGCACTAAAAAAAGCGATCAACAACGGTTACAGTCTGGCGATCGGCGGCGATGTCAGCGAACCCGGCTATCTCGGCTTTGAAGACGTGGCTTTCATTCCGGATTTCGATATTCCGAATCAGTATATCAATCAGGACGCCCGCGAATTGCGCATCTATAATGAAACCACAACCGACGATCACGGCCTGCATTTGGTCGGTTATACCCGGGTTGACGACCGGGATTGGTACCTGATAAAAGACTCCGCCCGTAGTTCCCGCTGGGGCAAATACGAAGGCTATTACATGTACCGGGACGATTACCTGAAACTGAAAATGCTTGGCTTCACCGTGCACAAAGATGTTCTCAAGGACATCCTCAGCCGCGTAAAGTAAAACTCTATAACTTCCCGGAGGTTTCTTCCCTTCGGGAAGTTTTTCCGATAGGTTTTCCGAAATTCCAACCAATCCGGCAATTTATCCGGTAATCCTCTTATTACTAAATCGCCCGAAATGCAGGTATGATTGTTTTTATAGAACCATTTTCTTCTGTTTTCAGAAAAGCGGTTTAATCAGTTTTCAGTGGTGGGACAACTGGCAGAGCTTATGATTTCGTTGATCTTGATATTCGGATTGCGATAGCGTTTAATGGTAGCGGTCTTCTTGCCAAATTGAATCGCTTCCTGCGGACACCATTGCAGGCAGGCATAACATTGCTGGCAATGCGAATTCCATATGGGTCTTTC
The DNA here is from genome assembly GCA_043808945.1 of Fidelibacterota bacterium. Classification (GTDB taxonomy): domain Bacteria; phylum Fidelibacterota; class UBA2242; order UBA2242; family UBA2242; genus JAGNGI01. The sequence goes on from JAZDEI010000311.1 coordinate 18,599, forward strand.
ATCGACAATCTGAATATTGTCCACCGGGCAGACTTTTCGGCAAATGCCACAGCCGTTGCACTTTTCATCGGCGAAATAGGACTTCGCCATCGAAGGAATCATCCTATAACCCAATTTGTAGAGCAGACCGGGAAATATATAGGATTTCAGGAAGAATGTTTCGCTTTTCTCAAGATGCTTTTCCCCTGCCTTAACAATCCGCACAATTTCCGGGATTTTCTTTTCAGCATTTTGGAAACATTCCTGCTGTTCT
>JAZDEI010000312.1:0-3062 GCA_043808945.1 Fidelibacterota bacterium
TCAATTGCCAGAAGAAAGGCGCGGAATGGTTCATAACCGCACCAATCATTACAGCCGGTGACGGCCAGGCAATCGAATCCGACCTGAGCTCGATCCTGAGCGCGGCCATCGACCGGAAAATCGCCGATTCCACTTCCGATCTTGGACTTTACGGACTGGCCGCGCCGCGCGGACAGGTGCGCGTCGATTATTCGAACGGAGGCCTGACAACTTTGTTGATCGGCGATGAAAATCCGGCCGGCGACATGATATTCGTGAAGCTTCAGGAGGACGAGAGTATCTATACCACGCAGAAGTCGCTCTGGAGTAATGTCAATAAAAAACTCTACGACCTGCGTGATAAAAAGATCATGCACTTCGACGTGGACGAAGTCCGGAAAATCAGCATCGATTCCCGCAAAAAAGGCAAAGTTACGCTCGAGAAAGTCGGTGGCGTCTGGAAAATCGTTGCCCCGGTTGAACTGGAAGCCAATGAAAACGAAGTCAAATCCGTGCTGAATCGGCTGGCGACCGGCCGGGCGAAGAATTTTATCAATGAACAACCATCCGGTCTGAAAAAGTATGGACTGACTAAACCGAACGTTGCCATTAATCTGGAGATCGGACAGAGCCTGGCGCGCACCGGTTTTGAAATCGGCGATACCGCCCGCAATGACGGCGGCGGCTTCTTTGCTAAGGAAGAGACGCGCTTGCCGGTGTTCACGATCGAGAATTGGGCGGTGGACGGCCTGAATAAAAGCGCTTTCGATCTGCAGAATAAAAAACTGGTCGGTTTCGACGGCCAGAATGCCGATCGGATCGTCTGGCGCATCGCCAACCAGGAATATGCCGCGATCCGGATCGATTCGTTGAACTGGATGGTCGTCGCCCCGGAAACTCTGCAAGTGGACGCCACCCTGATGAACCGCTGGCTTAAGGCGCTTGGCGATTTCAGCGTCGATGAACTGGAATCCTACCAGCCTAGAGCGCTGGCGAATTACGGTCTGGAAATGCCGTACCTGCGCCTGTCGATGTTCAACCGGAACAATGAACTCGGTACGATTTTAGTCGGCAAGGAAGTCGGCGATAAATATTATGCCAAGGCCACCAAATATCCGGTCGTTTATCGCATCAAGAAAAACACCTTCGACCGGCTATATAAACTGCCGGAAGATTTGGTGAAGAAAACACCGCCGGCACCGGCCGATTAAAGATTTTTTAAGAGAATATTCGAACATATACAATAAACAGTCTCTAAATTCGTCTATCAGGATGAAATGGAGACTGTTTTGACTAAGCAACTTACCACCAGATACGAACACGAAAGGTCCGGCCTGCTGCGGTATATTCGTTCCAAGATCGGAAATCTGCGGGACGCCGAAGACATTCTGCAGGAAGTCTTTTTGCAGGCCTTCGGGCATGCCAATGTCATGGAACCGGTCGACAATCTGATGGGTTGGCTGTACACCGCCGCCCACAACCGTATCGTTGACTGGTATCGCCATCGCCGGACAGCTGAACGTTTTGAAAATGATCTGACCGAAGAAATCTTCGGTGAGACCGATCCCGATTCGTTGGATGATGACGAGCAGGCCCTGGTGCTGGAGCGTTTGTATGCCGCGATCGGGGAACTCCCGGAAGAACAACGACGGGTCATCATTCTGCAATCGCTGCATGACATGACTTTCCGGGAAATCGCCGGGATGGAAGACGTCTCCATCAACACTCTGCTGGCCCGTAAACGTTATGCGGTCAACTATCTCCGCAACAGTTTGGCGGATTTACAATTCCGCGATAGTAATTCATGAAAGGAGTTTTGGTATGAAGTCGAAATTTAATCATCATCGTCCACTGCATTATGTCCTGTGGGGCGTCGGCGGACTGGCGATTGCCGCTGTAGGCGCTTTTTTCTTCGGTTTTATCCTGATGCTGTTATGGAACTGGCTGATGCCGATGATCTTCGGTCTGCCGAATATCACTTTCTGGCAAGGCTGGGGACTGGTTCTGTTGACCCATATTCTATTCAAATCCGGTCCGCACAATTACAGCCATGACAAACATCATCACGGCGATTTCAAGGAAAAATTTAATGAGCATCTGAAAACTCACCTTCCGCATAATTCAGAAGAAAATCCGGAAACCGTCGCCGGTTGAATTAAATGAACTTGATGTAAAAACACTATGAACACTATCCTGAAAGAAAGAAACGGCGAACATCCCTGGGGCGACCTCGGACAACTGATTGCCCTGGTGATTTTTATGGCAGTCTGGGTGATCGATTCCTTTTGGCTGAACTGGACAACCTTCGGATTGGAGGCCTTTCCGAACGTAATCCGGATGGCGGTGGCAGTTCCGATCTGGATACTCGCCGGGATTCTGATTAAAGTCAGTCATTTCGTGATAGACCGCGATCGCCGGCCGGCCGGCGTGATTTCCACCGGCGCTTTTCGGTTTATGCGTCACCCGGTTTATCTTTCCGCGCTGCTGGTTTATCTCGGATTGGTAATTAGCAGTCTTTCATTGGCAACCTTCGTGGTCTGGGTGCTGATCTGCCTCTTTTATAATTATATCGCGGCTTACGAGGAGCTCCTGCTGATCGCGAAATACGGCGAGGCATACCGCGCTTACCAGCGCCGGACCGGCCGCTGGCTGCCGAAGCTGCAAACCAGATGAATTAATCTACTCTTCAGATGTAAAAACCAGCCTGCTCGTCAGATGCGGCCGGTTTTATTTAGCAGTCCGGAGGAAATTGTTCCTGATTGACATACTTTATTGCACAGGTGCTTTTGTTGGCACGTATTTCAAATACTTTGTATACCCCGTAAGGTCTGAGGTCTGGACGGAATGGTTATTAGGCGCTCTTTACATTTGCCACAGATGACCGAATAGACATTTTAGCCTTCCGGTTGCAGGCATTATTAAGGCTGTCGCAAACATTTATAATGTCGTCGCATTCATTGAGGGTCTTGTCGCGCCCATTTAATGCTTTGTCGCATCTGTTCGAGGCATTGTCGCAAGCATTTGCAACGTGGTTGCAGGCATTTAAGGTGTTTGTGCAAACATTACGGGCATAGTCGCAGGCA
>JAZDEI010000313.1:0-2238 GCA_043808945.1 Fidelibacterota bacterium
CTCCGTGGGAGCCTTATTATATCAGCGATTGGGGAGTGTTCGGCGGCAGAATGGCAAATGACTGGAATTTTGTACCGGGAGAATTTGATGGTGACGCTGGTGTGGCCGGTAATGTTCCTCCTGTCGGTAACTGGTCGGCTATCCGCGGTGGTTTTAATGAACCGGTCATGGCTACTCTGGAAGAGCCGGTTACCATCACGGGAAAAATTGAATTTATTGGCGCTGGTCCGGAAACATACAGCGCTTTACGCTATGGTTTGTTTTATCATGACAGTGCCGGCGTCTTGCTAAATGCCGGAACTGATTCGGCATATTGGAATGGAGTCGAAGACCGGGCGACCGGATATATGTTCTCACCTACCAGCGGAACGAACGTTCATGCTAATGGTACGAGAGGAGCAGGTACGTTATGGAGAATCGATGGCGGCAGATGGATAAGTACCTTGCATAATAATCCCTGGCCTATAGGTTTGATAAAACAAAGTCCTCATAATGCCGTCGCCACTGCCGGTAAATATGATTTTGCTATTTCAGTAAAGCCTCAAAAAGACGGGACAAAAGAACTACGATTCTATCTTCTGAAAGAGGACTTTGTATATAATCCAAAATATTTCTTCGGTGGAATAATGATTGACACTGCGTTGACACCATCTATTTACAATGATGTATGTTTCGCTTTTAGAGGTGATACCTCTAATATCAGGAGTATGAAACTTACTGAGATTAAGGTAAGTCGCGATGAGATTACGATTGGAGGTGGAGATGAGATTCCCGGTTATCTTTATAAATGGGCATTTATAGGTGATCGAACAGGCGGCTGGAAAACGACACCAGGAGAATACGACGGAAATGTGAGTATATCAGGTGATGAACCAAACACTGACTGGGTAGCAATTCGCGGCGAATTTGATGGACCAATCAATATACAAGAAAACAAAGAACTGATCGTAAATGGTAAGCTTGAATTTGTAAATGGTGGGTTTGAATCGGCAAACAGCCTGCGATTTGGAATATTCTACAGTGACAGTGCTGGTTACCCGATAATAAAACCAGATAGTTCTATCCACTGGTCAGGGATGGAAAATCATCATTCCGGTTACCTGCTCATTCCACCAAGCGGCTTTTCTATTCCGCCGAGTTGGGAAGGCGGTAATCAGACCGGGAATTGTGGCGCAGTTGTTGACGATATTTGGTTCAATACAAGTGGAATGAGCAGCTATCCACTCGGAACAGTTATTCAACAACCATCGAACGCAGACGCTACAGCCGGAACTTACCGATTTGAAATCGCATTGAGAAGGATGGCTGATTCAACAACTGCGGTCAAGGCCAGTTTGATAAAAGAAGATGAGCCGGTTTCTTATTACTTCAGTGTTGATTCGATTAATTCAAAGAAATTATCTCCAACTGACAAATTCAATTGCGTGGCATTTGCCCTCGATACGGGAAATACGACAACAGCGATCAATTTGGTTGATGTTCAATACGACATGCGAAATTGGGTACCTGTTATCGAAAATAAAAGTGAGGTCGGAAAACCCGAAATATTTTCATTATTTCAGAATTATCCCAATCCCTTCAATCCGACGACCGTGATTAGTTACAAGTTACCAGTGACGAGTGACGTGTGTATAAAGGTATACGATCTGCTCGGAAGGGAAGTGGCAACCGTTTTCGAAGGTGTGAAGACCGCCGGAAATTACTCAGTGAACTTCGATGCCAGTAGATTGGCTGGTGGGATTTATCTGTATCAATTGAAGGCCGGGAATCATGTGGAAGCGAAGAAATTCGTTTTATTAAAATGAACAATTTGAGGATCAATTTTATTCCAGCATGAGAGAAAAATACTTTGAAATTTTGCACACTTAGTGAGGAATTATAATAGGAATTGATATGCAATTAAATCCCACGAAAGAAAATGAATCCCAATCCCGGAACTGCCGTAAACGGTTTTCTTCTGGTTGCCTGCTTCTCCTGTTGGCCGGTTCAATGGCATTGGCTCAACCCTCCGGCGGACCTTATGGCCCGGTTCATAAAACCTACGATTTAGCGGTGGTCAAAGGAAAAATCTATTACGTCGCGACCGATGGAAAAGCTGAAGTGGCCGGAGATAAACTGACGAATCCTACAACTCTGGAAACCGCCATCGATCAAGTGAAGACCGGCGATGCCATTATCCTGCGGGGCGGCATTTATCGCACCGGCAATCTGGTATTGAATCAAGGCATTACGATCCAG
>JAZDEI010000314.1:0-8272 GCA_043808945.1 Fidelibacterota bacterium
CAATCAGAATTTAACTCGGTTTCGACCGCTCTCCTTAGCCTCGTAGAGTTTTTCATCCACAGCTTTCACCAGATCGTCTTTTGTCAGGATATGTTTACTGTCGATGGCTACTACGCCGCCGCTGATCGTGACATGCAGGAATTCATTGCCGTACGGATAAGGATAGGCTTCACATTTGCGACGGAGTCGTTCGGCGAACACGATTGCACCTTCCAGATTGGTTCCAGGCAGGATCACGACGAATTCCTCGCCGCCGAAACGGCAGGGGATATCAAGATCTTTACGGATCGCGTTACGAAAAATTTGGGCTAAATCCCGTAAAATGACGTCGCCCTGCTGATGTCCGTAAGTGTCGTTGACGTTTTTAAAATGGTCGATGTCAGTCATTACGAGCGCAAGATTGCTTTCCATTCGGCCGAGCCGGGTGATCTCTTCCTGTAAACGAATATCGAAATAGCGCCGCACATACAATCCGGTCAGGCCGTCGATGGTCGCTAATTTGAACAGATTGGCATTCTCGATGGTGGTGGCGATCATGGTATTCAATACGCCCAGAATCTCTTCCTGGATTTTCGTTAGTGGCGAATCCCGGTCAATCAACAAAACGATGAAACCGTCGACCTTATTTTTGGTGCCGATTAGCGGCAGGCAGTGGATACGCCCGTTTTCAGCCGGAGCTTTCGAATCATGGAAAATACAGTATTCGGCATCAGTGATATCGGAGGCGAAGGATTTCTTGGTTTCAAGGACCTGCTTGAGCGTGGGGGGCAATGTGATTATATCATTCGGAGTCGAAAAATGTCCATCGCGCAAGTTGGCCGCAATTTTAACACTGTTGTTGGCTTCATTGATCAGGAGTAACGATAGGCAATTGCTACCGCTGAAATCAGCCACCATATCAAGCGCATGGGAAGCCAGTAATTCCGGATCGAGTTCGGATACTATTTGACGGGCGGCAAAGCGCAGGGTCTGGAACATGATCTCAATGTCAATCGGGTCGCCGTTATTATTCATTTCAGTTCATCTCCGGTTAATCATTGTAACTACTGCGATTATCAAGATACTTTCAGGTTCATATATCCACACCGATATTATACGCAATTTCGGTTTGGGTTACAATCAGATTGTTACTTAACGATGAGGTTCGACCGCTTGCAGATATTTTTCTTGATTAAAATGGACAACATGTTTTAGATTCGATCATTGAGAAATAATCGGTTAATATGAGGTAAATAGCGTGCAAGAGAAGAAATCTGCTCAGAGTCCTTTACGCGAGATTACGGATCCTTTTGTCAATTTGATCAAGGCGCCACGCGCATTGTGGGGAATATATCTCCCCTATGTTCTGGAAGGATTGGTCTATTTTGGCATATTAACGATCCTGGGTAAGTTCAATTCTGAAAATGTTGGGCTGAGCGATCTGGTCGCCGGATGGGTTTATGGAGCCGTGACCGGCGGGATCACATTTGCGATGCTTTTACTCGGAGGGGTCTCGGATAAAATAGGCGTAAGACGATCTCTGGCCCTGGCTCTGTTTACAATGATGCTTGGGCGCCTGCTAATTTCCATTTCAGGCACGGCTAATTTGGGGAGCGGTGTTACGTCTCCAATGTTCATCACTATGTCCATTGGGTTGTTATTAATGGTTGTGGCATACGGCCTGTATCAGCCCGCCGCTTATGCCGGAGTCAAGCGATTCACAAATCCAAAAACTGCCGCAATGGGCTATGCCGTTGTATATGGATTAATGAATTTGGGGGCATTTTTCTCCGGCTTTGTTTCTCCTCTCGTCCGGCGGCATTTTATTGATTATTTCCCGCCCAATGGTTTGACGGCTGTATTTTGGGTATACACCGCAATTACGGGTATCGCCGTACTGGCTACAATTACCATTCTGACAAAACGTACCGACGAAAAAGCCGTCGAACGAATTGCTCGCGAAACCGCCGAAATGAACACGGGCGATAAAAAAGACGAAACGGAAGATACTATAGTTCCTCAGAAAAAAATTAATAATCTGCCGTTTTTGGGTTATTTAATTCTCGTTATTTTATCGGTTATCCTGCTTGTAATGGTGAAGACTGGTAAAGTGGTTCTACCGAAATTCAGCGAATTCATTCCGCTGGTGATCACTGGCATTTTAGCGATTTGGGAGTTTTTACGTAATCGCCCTCAACATCCGTTCCGGGATTCACGCTTTGTATTTTTTATATTTATCCTGATTCCGGTCCAGACTCTGTTTGCCCATAATTGGTTAACCCTTCCATACTATCTCGACCGGGCTTTTGCCGGTACAATTGTTGGCAACTACTTTGAATTCTTTTCAAATCTTAATCCGATCCTGATTTTCTTCCTGGCGCCAATGATTGCCGCTTTGACTCTGAAATCTGATATTTACAAAATGATGATATTGGGTACTTTAGTAATGGCAGTCCCTACTTTCCTTTTAGCAATTGGACCAAGCATACACCTTTTGTTAATCTACATTTTATTAATGACGATCGGTGAAGCGATGTGGCAGCCGCGTTTTCTGCAGTGGATTGCCGAAATCGCTCCAAAGGGAAGAACCGGCGCCTATATGGGGATTGGTCAGTTGCCGTGGTTTATGACAAAAATGATAACCGCGTCTTATTCCGGATATTTTATCGCAAATTATGTCCCGAAACCGGGTACCGGTTTAGAGATGCGGACCGGACAAATGTGGTTGATTTACGGAGCCATCGCTATCATAACCCCTATTTCCCTGATGCTTGCTAAAAAATGGATGGGCAAAGGGCTCGAAAAACAAAGAGTGTAAACGGTAATAATGTTAAAGGATTCTCAATGAAACCAAGAATATTAATCGTTGATGATGACGAATTGGTTTGTGATCTGTATGGAGATTATTTTGAACAGAACGGCTTTGAAATTTCCTCTGCTATAAATGTAGAAGCGGCTCTGAATTTTATCAGAAAAGAAACGCCGGATATAATTCTGTCCGATGTAGTGATGCCGTATCGGGATGGATTTTCGTTATACGAGGAAGTCAAGATGTTCTATCCGGATATTCCCATCGTTTTTATGACCGGATATGAGAACGATCCTGACATCGTGAACCGTCTTAAGAAATACGGAAAGAAATGGTTTACCAAACCAATTAAACTTGATGAAATGCTGGAGATCGTGAGAAGCGAATTATCAGCTCAGACTCAGGCCTGATTCCTTCGGGCCGGATTTTTTTTTATTAATTTGACATTTATCGATAAATCGTTCTCATTTATCAGTTGGCGTACGACCTTGTAATTGTCTTTTGTCCGCGTGACAATAATTGCCTCGAAGTGAGCCGGAGCATTAATCCGACATTCTGTCAGTGAATTTAATCGATCAAGAAAATTTTCCTCCAAGATCGATTGTGTTGTTTCAAAGTTAAAACAACGCAATTTCTCACATTTTTTTATAATCATATCCGGTACATAACCCTGCCAATTGTCGGGATGATGTTCGTAATTATCCAGTAGTTTAGAGAAAGTCTCATAACCGCGCTTGGAGTAGGTGCGGATTAAATTCGATAACAGATTGAATTGCTCGTGCTTGAGACGAGTCGGCAGGAAAGAACGTCGCAATGAATTCAGAACTCGGGCGTAAAGAATATTGAGGTCGAAGGGCTTAGTGACATAATCGTCAGCACCCGATATCAGTCCGTTTACCTGAGATTTAGCCGAGGCCTGACCGGTTAGCATAATGACCGGAATAAAAGCAGTAATTGGGCGGGTTTTCAGGTTTTTCAGGACGGTCAGGCCGTCGACATCCGGTAGATTGATATCCAGAATTATCAGATCCGGCTCTTCGCGGATCGCCAGGTCCGCGACTTTTCCGCCCTCGGTGCAGGTCACGATTTGATAGTTGTGTGTCGACAAATAATCGTTAATCAACTCTAAAATACTGGCATCATCATCAACAGCGAGGATTTTCTTCATCTCATTTCCTTCATATATAGCTCTCAACTCCTCCACAATATAAAAATCATTGTATTAAATGAGAAAGGAATTTTATCAGGAACAAAGCAAAAAGGAACACGTTTACCTAATGTTTTTTAATATTGAAAAAAAATGTAACCAATTTGGTACTGATATGTCTAACAAAACGTAAATGTACTTTGATATTTGGCATAATATTTGTTAAATTCAAAATGTTATTTGATCAAAACGAAAATCGAGAGATGAAATAGATTTCCCCTCCCCCTCCCCGAATGTGCCGTAATATCCCTCAAAATCCCCCTCTTTTACGTTCGGGGAGGGAAACCTCACCTACCATTGCATAACATAGATAAGCCGCTGTAACAAGCGGCATTTTTATTTAAATTCTGAATAAATTACCGAAAAGGGTCTACGTATTTATCGAATAGCGACCTTGCTGAATTGACGTGGTATACACTGTTAAGGTACGTTTGAATAGTATGATATAGATCGACTGAATTTCACAAAAAGATTTAATTGAAAATGAAATCAATCGTCTGAAATATTAATTATCAGGCCCTGTCGCTTACTTAAAGGAATTGTCAGAAAACAAACTGATTACTCTGGTAAATACGGTTCGATATGGACCGAAACGAATGAATTATTTCCAAATTTATCATGTATTTTATCTTCAATATTTGATGAAATCTCATGAGCATCAAAAATACTTAGATTTTTATGCACGTAAATGTGCAGATCGACGGCGATAGTATTGCCTATCTTTCTGGTGCGTAGATCGTGTGGTTCAATAACACCTTTGACACTTCCGGCAAGATTCATAATAAGTTCCTCAATTTCGTCGGGGAGTGATTCTTCAGTGAGTTCACGGATGCTTTCGATTGAAATTGAAAGACCAATTTTAAGAATAAAGAAACTGACAATAACCGCGGCGATAGGATCCAGAATTCGCCATTGCTCACCTAATAAAATTGCGCCGCCGACGCCAATCGTTGTACCAATCGAGGAAAACGCGTCAGAACGATGATGCCACGCATTGGCAATGACTGCCTGACTCGTAATTTCCTTTCCGACTTTTACCGTGTACCTGTATAACCATTCTTTGACGATGACAGAAGAAATCGCAGCGATTAAGGCGATATTACCGGGCTTTTCTATAATCGATCCGGTAAGACACGAGTATATTTTTTTCCCGCCATTTGAAAGGATACCGAAACCGACGGCCAGCAGTGCCAACCCGATGAATGTGGTTGCCAGTGTTTCGAACTTACCGTGACCGTAATCGTGTTCGCGGTCAATCGGTTTACGAGTGACGCGAAAGCTGATCAGTACGACGATGTCCGTAATGAAATCGGATAACGAATGAACAGCATCCGCAATTATTGCTCCACTCTTACCAATGATTCCGGCAAATAATTTGAAAGCCGTCAACGTCAAATTGACTAAAAAGCCCGTCCAGGTAACACGGTTAGCTCGTTGGGCTCGTATTTCTTCTGAATCCATAGTAATCCCCTAAAAAAACATTTCTTCAATCATCGATTGAAAGGTAAAATATAAACTTAAAAATTGACTAGGGAAAAAAAGTCCGTACCCCAGAACAAGCCATACACCCCGGCCTGCTATCATAAAATCCTGTCATAAAACAGTGCGTTTGCAATATAGCAGGGAAAAATTAATTTCAAAAGAAATTTTAAAATGACAGTAAAAGTCAGAAATATATATGTACAGATATAGTCTTGTAAATATTGATTATAATGGATATATAGCAAATATACATTTACTTAACGAATACAAAATCGGGATTAAATATTAGGTATTCTCATAAAAGTTGGAAATGCCGCTGAAAATAAACAAAAAACGTATTGACTAAAACCTTTTGTTATTTTATATTCAATCATTAGTAACTCAGATTTGAACTACCATTGAGAAACGCATCAGAAAATCGACTTCCGAAAGGCAGAATTTCCCTGAAAGGTGGGCTGTTTATCGTCCTGATGATGGTCCAAATGGGACTGGCGGGTGACTCGATCGGGCAACCGCGCTGGACATATGATGCCGTGTGGTACCAGATATTCCCGGAGCGTTTCCGGAACGGCGATCCCAACAATGATCCGACCATTGAGACTTTAAAAGGCACCTGGCCATATGATTTGCAGACTCAATGGAATATCACGCCCTGGACTTCCGACTGGTATAAACTCCAGCCGTGGGAAAAATCCAATCAACGTGATTTTTATTACAATGCTCAATTACGCCGTTATGGCGGTGATATTCAGGGGATCATTGATAAACTTGATTATCTCAGTGAATTGGGAATCAATGCCATTTATTTGAATCCGGTGTTTGAATCGGCGTCATCGCATAAATATGGCGCCATGATGTATCACCATATTGACAATAATTTCGGACCTGACCCGGCCGGTGATATAGCCATTTGGGAAACAGAAAATCCAGGTGATCCGTCGACGTGGCAATGGACTGCGGCCGATAAATTATTCCTGAAACTCGTTCAGGAAGTGCATGCCCGTAAAATGAAGATAATCATCGACGGGGTGTTCAATCATGTCGGTATTCCATTTTGGGCATTCCAGGATGTCAGAAAAAACGGGAGAGCCAGCCAATACGCTGACTGGTTCGTAATCAAATCCTTTGACGACCCCAAAACCAGCCGGGATGAATTTGAATATCAAGGATGGTACGGAGTCACGGATTTGCCGGAAGTCTGGGAAGATGCCAATGGTCCGGTTCAAGGTTTTCGGGATCATATTCAAGCAGTCGTGAAAAGATGGGGTGATCCGAATGGTGACGGCAATCCGTCGGATGGCATTGATGGTTGGCGTTTGGATGTGGCTGAGATGGTCAGTAAATCATTCTGGCGGGATTTTCGTAAATGGGTTAAAGCCGTCAATCCGGATGCCTATCTCACCGGAGAAATCTGGTGGGAAGATTTCTCGAATAACAAGATGTTCGACGCCTCGCCATGGCTGCAGGGCGATATTTTCGATGGCGTCATGAATTATCGTTTCGGGGATGCGATGCTCAAGGGATTTGTCGATAAAAAAATGCACGCGAATCCAACCGATCTGGATCAATTACTGGGTGACATCCGCAATAAATATCCGCTGCCGGCTCAGTATCAATTACAGAATATCATGGGCAGTCATGATAACGAACGCTTTGCCAGTATGCTGATAAATCCCGATCGCTGGATCGACCATGGTGGCAATTTGGGTTACAATAAGGAATTTAAGGTGAATCGTCCTTCCGAATCTGACCGTCAGGTGCAGAAAGCGATCCTTGTATTTCAATTTACGTACATCGGCGCTCCCTATATTTATTATGGGGATGAGGTCGGAATGTGGGGAGCGGATGATCCCGATAACCGCAAACCGATGGTCTGGTCGGAACTGAAATACGAATCTGAGACAGCTCATCCGCTCGGGATGAACCGACCGGTCGATTTGGTCGCGGTTGATCAGGAATTGCTCAAATATTATAAATCCGTAATAAAGTTGCGAAATGAGCATGAAAGTTTGAAGCGCGGAACATATAAGACAATTTTAACAGACGATCTATCATTTTTATATGCTTTTGAGAGGTCTACGAGCAAGGAAACAATCCGAGTATATTTTAATCTGTCAGATAAAGAACAAGCATTTAATTTCAAGAAATTATTTCCGCAGAATGAAAAATGGGAAATTATTTTCAGCAGCGAAACATTTAAAGATACAATAAAACCCAAATCAGCGCTGGTGCTATTAAAAATAAGTAATTAGTATTATGCCCTGTCACTTCAGATCGAATACTATTAAGCAGATTATTTTATTACTTCTTTTTGGTTTATCGACGATCAGTTGTGCAAATAATAAAAAGATCGTTGCTGAATATGCCGGTGGCTCGGTCAGTATTGACGAATTCCTAAATAACTACAGAAATTATTTAAAACTGACCGGTATAAATGACAACATGGTCAGTCGCAAACTTATTCTAGATAACGTCATTAATGAAAAAATTGCTATTGCGGAATTTACAAAAGCCAGGTTAGATCAGGATTCGGAGTTTATTGGAAAACAAAATTCAATCCGGGATCAGCTACTTTTGAACAGCCTGTTTGAAAAAAAAGTAATGCAAAATGTCCAGTTCGACGATAACCAATTAGCGAATTATTTTAGTGTGGAAAATAGTTTATTTCACGTTAAGCAAATATTTACCGAAAATAATGATAGCGCAAAAGTTTATTGTGAATTATTAAAATCGGGTTTGAGTGTCGAATCGCTAATCAAAAAGCTAAATACAACTGATGTTAAATACGATCTGGG
>JAZDEI010000315.1:0-2387 GCA_043808945.1 Fidelibacterota bacterium
TTAGTGTTTTGCCGGAAGCGCCACGGCTTCCGGACTGTCTTAAATTTTAATAGTTAAAGATAATGTATTTAGTTTTCATCCAATCACTTTCCTTCTTTATCTGGTGCAATTTTAAAAATTTTAAATGTAAATGTCAAGATGGGGATTTCAATCGCAATACGATTGTTATTTGATGGTCATACAATTGTATTTTAAAAATGGGAGAGATCATCTGAATCGGAATGATACTCCCGGACCTGCGCGATTTCTCGTCGTGCCTCCTCGAAATGACTTATGGGGACAGACGTGATTTCTCGTCTCCCGATAAGATCGGGACTCGAAATGACTTGTGGGAGAGCGCTGCGAAATGATTTGCGAGTTTCTAAATTCATTGTTTGTAGTTCGCAGTTATCGGTTCCCCGCCACTGACGGGGTCATTCAATAGGCGAGCGCAGCGAAATCCGCTAACAATTGCCCGTACGATACTTTATTGTGGGACGAAACACCCGCTAATCCACAAAGACCACCGCAATATTTTATACCCGTTGGTGGCATTTGTGTTATTTTGTTTCAAGTTTTTTTAATTTCTCTGAAACGTATCTGTTATTTGGGTTGATTTCAAGCGATTTTTTAAAACTTTTTATGGCATTTTCAGGATCGCCGATTTTCAGATATGCCTCTCCCAGACTGTCATATACTTTAGACGACCCGGGGAAAGCTTCCATATTCAATTTATATACTTCAATAGCTTCGGAAGTTTTTCCAATATTCATCCATCCGAATCCAAGGAAATCAATTGAGGTTTCATCAAAATAAACCTCACTGCCAAGTTTCTTTATTTTATTTAATGAAGTCTGCAAAGATTCTGGTCCCCCATCTTTTAGAATCTCAGAGGCATGGATCCTGCCCTGCAGGTAAAACAGCCTTACATGTAATTCATGCTGAGGGCGTAACCAACGATCACTCGTGTTTTTATACACCTGCATTTCCTTGACGAATGCAAAATCCTTTTCGAGCGATAATTGATTCTGAATTTCCGGGAGCGTCTTACCCTCAGCTTCCAAAGATTTGACGCTATTCCACAGTTTCCGAATATAATTCAAATGACTTTGCATCAATTCTCTGGAATAGACCTTATCATCATCACTGAGAATGATATTTTCTACCGCGTCTTCTCCCTCGAGTAACTGCTCTAAAATTTTAATCCAACGGGGAATATCCAATTCCGCATAAGCGGGTTGCGGATATGGAGCCAAATGCAGGGCGGGATACAGAATTGCTTTACTTAAGATGGCTAATTTCTCCTCCGGGATTACCGCAACCGATAAGCCCTGGTAGTTTCCGGCATTGCCAAACCAGAGAAGATCGATTTTAGTATTTCCCAGATCGAGTAATAATCTGTCATTATAAGATATTCCCGGCAATATCAATGAAAAGCTGTTTTCCAGTTCGTCGGCCATTGTAATGCATTTGTGCATCCATTTTTCTTCCGCCAATGCCTTTTCCGATCCGGCTTCAAGATTTTTCAAACGGCTTCTGGAATATCCTTCTTTTTCCCGCCACATAGATTTCAATTCGGTTATTTCTTTCTGCACTGATTCCTTGCCGCTAAACTTGGTCAGGATATTCCCGTGCCCGACAATCTGGGCTTCCGGATAAGCAGCATTCCCACCAATCATATCCAGCCGGTCAGTCATATTTATCACGTACGCAAAATTCCGGCTGCCTAAGGTTTTTGCAATTTCCTCCTTAAATATCCGGGCGGTTTTTTCTGACCAAAAACTATCGAAAACCACTAATCCCTTTTCTGATTTGATCACAACCTGATTCCCCAACTCCGGATCAGATACGATCCAGACATTATCAGAAATCGCCTTCACATTAAACCCCTGTGCGTACGGTTTTCCATTAAAAAAGAAGGAAATTGCGACCACATAAACAATAACCTGGAGAGATTTTGCTTTCATGATTTTTTAAGCTCCTTATTTAGACCGACTCATTATCAAATACTGGTGCCAACGGTGGGAGGCGCAGTCCGGGTTTCAGACCAGCTAACTGTCAGACCGTTGCTGTGTTAAATAAAGGTACTCATGTTCAAATTATCACGACGCCTCGCATGGCCTATGACCTCTTGTTGAGCCAAAAAGTTTTAAACATCCCCGTGAATTTATCTAAGGCTGAAATAGTTTGCAGTTTATAGTTTGCAGCTTCGGGTTGCCTGCCCGAATGTTCCGCCAGTTGGCGGACAGGCGGTCACCCGTCACTTTATACAGTGTCGGTCTATTCGATTATTCCGTCCAACCAGTGAATTATATTGAGCAATAGCTGGAAGTTTTCCGGGGCGACCGGGCTGTTCATCCCCATTTTTATTTTATTAGGACCAGCGATCTGCGCGGCAAACATGCCGG
>JAZDEI010000316.1:0-14070 GCA_043808945.1 Fidelibacterota bacterium
CTGACGATAATTATTTGGTCTTCGCCCTGCCGGTCGTATAGCCCATTAAGGCGAAATTCACTCCGGTCGCGGTCGTCGGCCAGAGGCCGTGATTCATTCCGAGCGCCCAATCCAGGTGAATGAAGCCCCAATGAAAACCGCTGCCGAAGTTGAATTTGAGGTGTTGCCTGCCGCCGATGGCTAAGCCGAATCTCAGCGGAAAGCGTTCCGTTTTAGTCGATTCGAGCCCCAGGCACAGTTTCCAGGAACCGAACGAATAGAGGCGATCCTCGAACCCGACCACCAGGTCACAGGCCAAGGCCACTTTCTCCTCGATTTCTTTCGCCACGCTGAACCTTACCAGGCTGGGATAGCGTACACTGAATGTACTCGAATCGCTGAAAGTTTGACCTTTCCCGGTGAACACTTCCTTGTATCCGGTCTTCTTGAAAAACCTGTCAAAGCGAGCCTCGTCGATCGAGTACTGAAACTTGAAGAAATCGCCATTCCACGGCAGGACACTTTTCGGATCGATTAACCGCGAGAATAAAGTGCTTTTATTCCAGGTAATTCTGCCGAAAAGATTGGTCATGCTCAGGCCGAGCCGGTAGCCGTTTATCACTTTGGTCGTCATGCCAATATCCAGGGCAAACCCGCGCCCGCCCAGCGATTGCTGAAAATAATACTGCCCGCCGCCTTCGATATAATTCCGCCCCGGTTCGAAATAGGTGGTGATCTTACCGTACGTAGAATCCGGGTTCAGACCGATATAGGCTAAGCCTTGCAGGTATTTGGCGGTCACGCCCAGGAAAACGTCGCCAACCGGGAAACCGATCGAATAACCCCATTGCTGAACGGCCATAAATTCTTCCTGAAAATTCAGGTCGAGCGATTTTCCGATCGGATTTTCATCGAAAAGAAAGCGCAACAAACCATCCGGCAAACCCAGGTCGCCGATCAGGATCAAATCCGAACTGATTGCCCGGTTGCCAGTCGAATGATTGATATACGGCAGAGGAAAATACAGGTCGGTAAAAATGCGCCAGCCGTCATCCGGAAGATCGGCCATGAATTCATCCTTCAAGTGACCGTTACCGGCCTCTAAATTCTTGCCGTTATATTTTTGATAGGCTTTGATCGAGAGAAAATTTGTGGATAAACTGGTGGCCAACCCGCCCATTATCCGATAGGAGTCGTACTCGTGCGCAATCGCCAGGTTGGCCGGGTTATAATCGACCGCGAAAATACCGCGCGAGAGAGAGCCGTAAGCTCCGCCCAGCGCCATGCAACGCGGATCGCGGCGGGTTTGCGCCGACGCCAAAACGCCGACGCAGAGTATCAGACCAAAAACCGCTGTAAACTTATTTGACACCAAACAGGTCTCTGCTCCGTACAGTATTCGATTTCGATAATGCAATCTTCGGCACTGGCGCAGGCTGTTCCTCTTGCTGATCGCCGCCGAGGATTTTCCCGGTATCGACCGTCAGTGAAATGGCTGACAGGATCTGGATTTCATCGTTATAGCCGACCTTCACGAAATCATCCGTCCCGTTAAAGTGAATCCGCGCCCGGATATAATGAGTCTCATTGCGTAAAAGCACTTCCATTTTCAGCGAATCGAGCACATTTTCCATGTGACTGAATCCCGGCGTCTTGACTCCGCCATATCTGTCAAAAGCCAGTGGTTCCGGTAACACGACATATACCAGCGTGTCAATAATCACCGGGACGTTGCCGGTGTCCGTAATCGCATACAGGGTATCGTCCAGCCAGAAATAACCGGGATCGAGGCTGTCCGGTTCCAGCGGAAAATAATCGTAGTTCGAAATCAGTAATGCCAGACTGCCGGAGAACGGAAAATCGTTAATAATCTCGGTAATTACGGATGATTCGATCAGCCCCTGTTGAATTATTTTACGTGTGCTGGAATCGATGGCCGCCATCTCATTTGATTTCACCGGAATAAAGGTCATCGGTTCGATCTTGAGCTGGAATGGCACGACAATTTCGTAGGTTCCCCAGAAAGCTCTGCCAACCTGCAAGCGCGATGTGTCATCCGATGGAAAAGCAGCCTCGCCGGAAATTAATATCGTATCGGGAACCATATTAAAAACCGGAGCGATGTCGATCTCTATACTAGATTCAGCGACCGGATTGGTGCTCGTCGCTTTGGCAATCGTACCCGATGCTGTAATTTCCCTTGGCTCAAATCCTTCACGGAAGCCTTGCAATTCTAAGGACAGATCGGTGCGCGCCTGAATTTCATTAAAAAATGTTATCTTGAGGAGCACCGAACCAAAGTTGACATTGGCAAAACCGGTCGGAATGTTCGTGATCGCCATTGCCGGAATGGAAAATGATTCATTAAAAAAGCCTTCCAGGGACTCAAATTTCAGCCGGGCAAAAATCACTCCGATATCGATGGCCGCGTCGCCCATATCCATCGGAATAGTGACGACCGTATCGCCTTCCTCCGGCAGGATCGTGACGACAATATCGACCAGGATCGAATCGACGACCGTCGTGGAATCCGGATTACGAAAAACGTAACCGTCGAGACGCTTGGGATTTTCGACAGTCTGGCCGGAAGGTACCACCGTGTCGATCGCCAATGGTTCACCATTCAGATAAAAATTACGAAAAACGATTTCCATACCGAGATCGAACGGCATCTGGTTGCCGATTGTCATATTCAGATAATTTGTATCGGTTGGTGCCGTGGTTGTCTGAGCGATCTTGGCGCTGATTATCGTATTATTTGAAGCGGGTAAGGCTTGATTCTGGGAAGTCACAATCGGCGATGGTAACCCGGTGACACTCTCGATGTTATCGACATCAATATTGACCTGGATCCTCAGATACGGATCGGACCCGGCCGGGATGATTAAAGTTTCTCCATTCGTTCCGGCCAAAATTGCCGAGATATAAACATCGATTGAATCGCGCAACTGAGCACCGTCCAGATTCCCGGATTCACCGTCACGCGCAGTCGTTCCGGATGGAATAGTCTCAAAAAAAGTTTCCGCCAGCAGGGAACCATCCCTGTTTCGGAGCGAAATCCGCACGGAATCCAGGGCAACCAGCATTTCATTGGTAATTTCCGTCATAAACGTCCCCGAGCCGATCGTGACATAATCCAGTCGATCAAAGTAGGGAATGCTATTTTTATCAAAAATCTGGTATTCGTACTTACTATCCATCAACTTAGTGCGCGGAACACCACCAATAACAGGCCAGTCGTATGCCAGTGGTAGTGGCAAACCCAATTGCTCGGAAAGCTTGAACGTATTGGTAATGGATTGACTGATGGGAGGCACGGCCTGATTAAGCTGGTCAAAATTTTGAGAAAAATTCAAACTGGCAGCGGCCGGAATCTGGAAAATATCCTCTGTTAAAGCTATGGTATCCAGATTACCATTGAATTTGAAATATATTTCGTCGGCGCTCGAATCGCCGTAAATATGGTTGGTCGAGTCCACCATATCCGATAGAGGCAGAGTAATATCGGCCAGGGGAATATTGATCGTCTGATAATAGGTCGGCATTTCCGGCGACTCGAGCGGTTCATAAGTGCAACCGCTGATCAGCCAGCCGGTTATAAGAACCAAGGCCGGGTTTAATATCTTTTGGACAACCCGGATTTTCATGCTCTTCAGTTCCATTCTATAACCACCCAGCTGCTGTAGACTTGAGATTCTCTTCCCTTGAATGTAACCTCAGTTTTATGAATCTATTTCGATTTTTCTTTCTTCACAAAATACGTGGAAACGGCAAAGTCCAAACCTTGCATGGAATGAGCCCAGAGTGACCGATCCATACCGATCGCCCAGTCAACATGCAGAGGTCCGAGTGCCAAACCGCTCCCGATATTGAATTCCCAGCCGCTGATATCACCGACCGCTAATCCAACCCGCAAAGGAGTTTTGGGAAAATGCGAATACTCAAATCCAACCGCCGTCCGCCAACCCTGCCGATAATTCAGCCGGTCGTCGAAACAGGCACTGAAATCGATCGCCATCATTAAATCCTTCTGCAGGTTTCTCGCCAGGCCGATTTTCAGCACCAACGGAATTTTCACCCGGAAAGTCGTAGAATCGGTTCCGATGAGTTTGCTACTGCTGAACAATTCCTGATAAGTGCTGTCGCCGCGGAAAAGATCGGAAGCATCCAGACTGTCGATCTGGAAATTGTAACGGTAACTTTCGCCCTCGAAGTCGAGTTTCAGGTTCGTATTCTTAATCAGACCGTTCTTGATCTGGCCGCCCATCAGGCTCAAAATACCGTTCCCGAGCGTCTTGGAAAGCATGGTTTCGGAATTCCATTTGATCGATTCGCCCAGATTCAGGACGCTGATTCCCAGGTTCCAGCCGTTAATGTCTTCGAAAGCAATGCCGATGTCGGCGCCAAAACCGCGCCCGCTGTTGGATTCGCGGAAGTAATAATCACCGGCCCCGTAAAGTACAAAATCGGTTGTATCGACTGCAATCCGGCTGGTGCTGTGCGCCGGGTCCAACCCGTAATATCCCAGCCCCTGCAAATATTTCAACGAAAATCCGATCGACATTTCACCGTACGGAATTGCCATCGAATAGGCGTATTCGACCGCGGTCATGGCGTCACAACGCAGATCCAGATCATAGACGGTGCCCTTTTCCCAGTCGCCAAAAATTACGTCAAGCGCATCCCGGGAAATATAGTAATCCGTCGCATAGATCAGGTTGGTCGTAAAAGCCTTGTTGCCGGTTGAAAAATTGACTAACGGCACAGGCATCGTTAATCCCGTAGTCAACCGCCAGCCATCTTCCGGCAGACTGTTCTGGAATTCCTGCTGGAGTTTTCCACCGTCGGCCGTGAGATCCTGCCCGCCGAAATGCGTTCCGGATTCGAGTGAATAAAAATTATTGGTGATGTAGTAATTCAGTCCAAAAACCTGAAAGTAAGTCCGATACGGCGCGGAAAGTCCGAGGTTCGCCGGATTATGGCCGATACAGAAAAGTCCGCGCGACATGGCGGTATTGGAGCCGCCCATCGCCCGCGCGATCGGGTTGTCGTAATTCTGAGCGTTCAGCAGCGAAACGGCCGCCAGTATTATTACCAGCCGGCTGATCAGATCCGAATTTCGTACAATTCCGACGACTCGTTTGCGGACCGGCAGTGCTTTATATTTTCGAAAGATCGTCATGTGATTATTGTCCGGAATCGTTTAGAACGGCCGCATCGAAATAGAGATTCAGAAAACCTTTGACATGAATCGATTGCGAACTGGTAATTGTCGTCATAGTCGTATCCGGATTGACCAATTTAAAATAGGGCTTCAGGTAACAACTGTCGGCCAGCAAACTGATGGTGGACGAATCGGCCAGATAGGTCTGAGTTTTTCGGCCGGGCGTGATCGAACTACCGCTGAACAACGCTGGCGGAAAATTCATCACGGCCAGAGTATCGATTTTCACCATGACTGTGTCGGTGCCGAAATGCCAGATCGTATCGTTGGTCGCAACATAACCGGATGGCAGATTGTCGCCGACCGTATCGAACGGAAAGAAGTCAAAATTGCCGATCAGGAAATAGAGATAACCCTGCATCTGTGTACGGTTTTCGACCGTCAAATCCAGTTCGGCGCCCTGCTGGGCAGACATAATGCGGACGCGAGTTGTGCTATCCTTGATAAAATAGGTCGAGGTTTTGCCGGAAGCCAGTGTGATGGTAACCGGGAGAGTAAATTGCAGTGGCACGGAAAGGCTGTATTTCACGTCCAACCCCGACCCGAACGTGGATGATTTCTGGTAAGCGCCTTTGATACTCAACGCTTTTACGTAAACCCGCACCGTGTCGGGCAGATTGGACATGACCGGGCCGGCATCCAGGCTGAATTCTGCCGCAGTCATGGCCAGCATCGTATCGGTGACTGTTGCCGAACCGCGGATTTTCTTACCGCTCAGGCGCACATAGACCGAATCGAAACCCGCACTGAGATCGTCAACTTTCAAGGTCGCCATAGCACTGTCGAATTCGATTCCGCTCGCTCCCGTCAGACTTCGATCGATCTCGCTGGCCGGAGCTTCACCCATGGCAAAGACCTGACCGTAAAACGAATCCATTTGTAATTGTCCCAGCGTCACTGTGACGGTCAATTTTTGAGTAAGGCGACTGGCGGTAGTCGGCAATTTCCCCAGTACCTGGACTTCAATATTAAATTTCAGTGAATCGATCGGTGATCCATCCGTCCCACCAATCAGAGAGTCGCCGTCCAATGCAATCGTCAGGCTGTCATACAGGGAATCGACGGCCAGGTCAAGACTGTCCAGCACGATCGCCAGTCCCGGATTTTCCCGGAAATTCTGAGCGGTCAACCGGATTCTGATCGGATTCGTAAAAGAATCGGTCAATTGGGCGTTCAACTGTAGGGCGTTGATTTCCTGACCGTTTGCGGCTGTGCCGGTGGCATTGTCCATCACACCATAGCTGATCCGGTTATTGGTATCGTCCCAGATTTGTTTCAGAGTAAACGAGATCGGTTTGACCGTATTATCGGCATTGAGTTTGACCTTTTTCTTCAGGTCGAGGGTGTTCTCCAATTCAGTCCCGGGCACGATCCAGAACGAATTATCATCCACGTTAATCGGCGCGGGAGTCGAATCGCTCGCCAGATAGAACAAATAGCCGTTCGTATCGGCCGAAATCGGATTGCCGGTACGGCCGTTATTGACCATATCACCAAACGAATAGGATTGGTCGATCAGCGGTAAAATTAGCTTGGAGTTCCATTTTGCCGGCAAACTGGGCATGGTCGGCAATTTAAATTCACAGGCGCCAAGCCATATTATCAGGGTAATTAAGAAATAAATCCGGTTTGACTTGCGCACTGTGTTTTCCGCGGTTTAGGTTCCTTCGTTATAAGCGGTTTGATAGCGAACTTGTTCGTCGGTCAGTTTGTCGATTCCAATTCCCATCGTATTTAATTTCAGCAGGGCGATTTCCTGATCCTGTTCCGGGCTGATGTCATAGACTTTCTTTTCGAGTTTCGGCCCGTTTTGCGCCAGAAAGATCATGGTCATGAATTGATTGGCGAACGACATGTCCATCACTTCCGAGGGATGTCCTTCGGCCGCGACCAAATTCACCAGGCGTCCTTCACCGAGTACGAATATTGCCCGTCCGTCGGAAAGTTCATGACGGACGCAATTTGGCCGAATCTCTTTCGTTGAAACCGTCAGTTTCGCCAGCTCTTTCAGATTGAGTTCGCAGTCATAATGACCGGTATTACAGACGATCGCGCCGTCTTTCATCTTATTGAAATGTTGGTTGATGATGACGTCTTTCATGCCGGTTGCGGTAATGAAAATGTCACCCAGTTCAGCGGCCTTATCCATCGGCATGACCCGGAATCCATCGAGTGTGGCTTTGAGCGCCGCAGTCGCTTTGACTTCCGTAACGATCACATTGGCGCCCATACCGCTGGCGCGTTTGGCGACGCCGCGGCCACAATGCCCATATCCGGCAACAACCATCGTTTTCCCGGCATACAGGATCGAAGTCGCCCGCAAAATACCATCGATTGACGATTGGCCGGTGCCGTATACATTATCAAAGTCCCATTTGGTTTCGGCGTCATTGACCGCCACCATCGGGTAAAGTAATTTGCCGTCGGCGGCCATGGCCCGCAGGCGATGCACGCCGGTCGTGGTTTCTTCCGAACCGCCCAGGATTCCGGCTACGAGTTCGGGATATTTTTTATGAATTGTAAAAACCAGATCGGCGCCGTCATCCAGCGTCAGGTTTGGTTTTTGCTTGAGAGTTTGTTCGATGCACCAGTAGAATTCGGCCGTGGACAGACCGTGCCAGGCCCAGATCGGAGCGCCTTCTTCATAAAGTGCGGCGGCTACATCGTCCTGAGTACTCAGTGGATTGCACCCGCTCCAGGCGATTTCCGCGCCGGCGGCAATCAAGGTTCTGACCAGCACGCCCGTCTCTTTCGTGACGTGCAGGCAACCACTGATACGCATGCCTTTCAGGGGCTGGGTCGCACCGTATTTTTTACGCAATGCCATTAAAACCGGCATCCGTGATTCGGCCCATTCGATTTTCAGCCGGCCAGCCGGTGCTAAATTAATATCTTTGATTTTTCCTATCATTATTTAACTCCGAAATACTTTTTTAATTCAGCGACTTTGTCAGTCTTTTCCCAGGAAAATTCCTCATCTTCCCGACCGAAATGGCCATAAGCCGCTGTCTTCAGATAGATTGGCCGTTTCAGACGCAGGTGTTTGATGATCGCGCCGGGCTTCAACGGAAATACGACCCGCACGGCTTCCGCCAGTCGTTCTTCGGAAACTGTTCCGGTTCCGAAAGTATTGACGTAAACCGAAATCGGCTCAGCCACGCCGATCGAGTAAGCCAGTTGCACTTCACATCTTTTCACTAACCCGGCCGCCACGATATTTTTGGCGATATAGCGCGCCATGTATGAGGCCGAGCGGTCGACTTTGGACGGATCTTTGCCGGAAAAGGCGCCGCCGCCATGCCGGCCCATGCCACCATAAGTATCACAAATGATCTTGCGTCCGGTCACGCCGGAATCGGCTTCCGGTCCGCCAACCGCAAAAATACCGGTAGCATTGATGAAGAACTTGGTTTCGGGGGTCAGGTAATCCTGGCAAACCGGAATAATTACATGGTTCTTGATATCCGAGACGATCTTTTCATGCGCGATCTCAGGATTATGATGAACGGCAACCACGACATTGGTGATCCGCTTCGGGACATCGTCCTCGTATTCGACCGTCACCTGGGATTTACCATCCGGTCTGACCCAGTTGAGAATTCCTTTTTTACGTACTTCCGCCAAACGCATCGTGAGCTTGTTTGCCATGCTGATCGGCAGGGGCATCAGCTCCGGCGTTTCGTCACAGGCATAACCGAACATAAGGCCCTGATCGCCGGCACCCTGTTCGTGCTTTTCGGTTTCATCGACGCCAAGGGCAATGTTTTCGCTTTGTTCGTGGATAGCGGTCATGACGGCACATGAACGGGCGTCCAGACCAAAATCCGGATCGGTGTAACCGATCTTCTCGACGGTATTACGTACGAGGCGGGGAATATCGACGTAAGCTCTGGTCGTGATTTCACCAACGACCATGACCACGCCGGTGGTCGTCATCGTTTCGCAGGCTACGCGGCTGTCAGGATCAATAGTCAGCAACGCGTCCAGTATTGCGTCTGAGACCTGATCGCAGATTTTATCCGGATGTCCTTCGGTGACCGATTCCGAGGTAAATGAATATTTTTTCACTTTAACAACTCCATTTATTTTTTAAAACGTTCAAACATACTGTAAAGTGTTGATAAAATCAACTCAAATTCTGAATTGTGTGATCGGCGGTATCTATCTGGTGAACCGCCCCTGAAACCTGGCTTTTAAAGCCAATCAGGCTGTCGTCCAGAATAACATTTTTCAATATCGCCTCATCGCAAATGATCGAATTAGACACGACCGAGTTCGTGACATGACTGCCGCGCCCGAGATGAACATTCGGGCCGATTATGCTGCGCCGGATATTCACACCGGGGGCAATAAACACCGGCGGAATGATAACCGAACCGGGTACAGCCGGCGGCAATTCCTGTTTTTTATTGAGCAGATAAGCGTTGGTCCCGATCAGGGTTTTGCGCGTACCGCAGTCGAGACAATGCTCAACGGACACAACCTTAAACCGCTCGCCCCATTCCAGCATGGTTTGCAGGGCGTCGGTCAACTGATATTCGTTCTTGGTTTTAATGTCGGCGGCGATGATGTGATCAACGGCTTTCTTGAGCAGTCCGCCTTTCTGAACCAGATAAATTCCGGAAATCGCCAGGTTACTCGGTGAACTCTGCGGTTTTTCAACCAGATGAGTCGCTATGCCGTCCTTTAATTCAACAATTCCATAGCGCCGCGGATCGTTAACCGGGGTGACGCCGATCAGGTTTTCAGTGCTGAGACTCAATTCCTTAAAATCGAGATCCAGAATCACATCGCCCAGTACGATCATCACCGGGCCGTCGGTATCCTGCAATCCCAGCCCGACCGCCTGTCCGAGTCCGCGCCGTTCGGATTGCTCGATAAACGTGAACTTAAAATCATAATTCCGCAGTGAATAATCGCGCACCTGCTCGCCAAAGTAACCGATGATTACAGTTATATCTTTAATGCCGGTCAAGGCCAGGCGATCGTAGATGTGTCCGAGAATTGGTTTTCCGGCCACCGGCAGGAGCACTTTGGGTCTCGTCAGAGTCAGCGGCCTCAGGCGTTCGCCGATCCCGGCCGCGGGAATAATTGCCTTCAAATTCCACGCATCCTTTCTATTCCAGGTCTTTTTTCAGGTAATTCTGTAGTTCGTCAATTCGTATTTTTTGACGGATACTGGCGGCTATTTTCTTTTCAAAATCATGGGCGGCATTCGTACCCATAATTTTCAGAACATGATTAAGAGCAATGACCTCGGCGATCACGGTGATATTTTTCCCCGGATAGATCGGCAGATTAATCAACGGTACATCCACGTCTAATATTTTAGAATGCTTATCGACCGAGCCGACTCGCTCGAAACCTTTCTCATTATCCCAATCTTCAAGTTCGACCTGCACTTCGATTCTTTTCTGCTGACGAACTGCGCGAATGCCAAATATCTGGCGGACATCCACGATTCCCAGACCGCGCAATTCCAGATGGTGCTCCAGCATTTCAACACTGGTACCGATCACGACATTGTCTGCCCGGCGGATAATTTTAACGACGTCGTCCGCCACCAACCGGTGACCGCGTTCGACCAGATCGAGCGCGATTTCACTCTTGCCGATGGCACTGCGCCCGGTCAACAGTAATCCAATTCCGTAAACATCGACGAGACTGCCGTGCATTATCGTCGAAGGGGCTAATTCCCAATCTAAGTAGTCCAGCAGGGAAGCCACCAGCAAGGTTGTCGTGACTGAGGTCGCCAGTAAAGCCACTTTATACTTTCGGGCCAATTCAACGACGCAAGCCGGCGGTTTGACCTGGTGGGCAAAAATCATCAGTGGAATTCCCGCTTTAAAAAAATGCTCGAAAACCTCGCAAACTTTTTCCCTGGGCAACGACTTAATATACCGATATTCACCTTCACCGATCAGCTGAATCCGGAGAGGATCAAAACTTTCCCAGAAGCCGGAAATTTCCAGCCCCGGCCGGTTCAGTTTGGAAGATGTTACCACGGTGTCTTGCCCGATCTCACCGTTGATCCGCGTAAATCCGAACTTCTTGCGGTTCTCGTGATAAATCCGGCCAACTGTCAGTAAATCTGAGTTCATCGCGTAAACCTTTTCTCTTTGAATTTCTGCAACTGCCGTTCGATCTTGGCCACGGCCTGATCGATCGATTTAATCATATCGTCGCTGACAACCTGCGCGATCAAATCCTTGCCGCGCACGTGCATGGAGATTTCAACCATTTCGCCATCTTTGGTCTTTTCCAGAATCACCTTACAGCGGGAGATCAGGTCCTCGTAGATTTCCAGGTTGCCAATTTCCTCCTCAAGGTGTTTTTTCGCCCGGTCGGCGGCTTCGTAATGACGGGCAGTTAGTTCAATGTTCATAGAAAACCTCCTTTGGCAATTTTATAATTTTTCCGACAAAAGATAACACATTATATTTGATCGTAACCAGCCTTGTGTTCGTGCATTGCTGAATTTTATGAGCATCCTTCGGTCAAATTAGTTACAAACTTTCGGCTTCAATCCGCATGCGGGTGGGCCTGTTGATAGACTTCTTTCATTTTACCAATCCGGATATGGGTGTATAATTGGGTCGTCGACAAACTGTTATGTCCCAGCAAATCCTTGACCGCGTTCAGATCGGCCCCGTGATCCAGCAGATGCGAAGCAAATGAATGCCGCAAAACGTGCGGGCTGAGATGTTCCTGTTCCGATACGGAATGCAACAGACCGGTGACAAGTTTTTGGATCAACGGCCGCGAAACCCGCCCGCCCCGGCTGCTGATAAACAGCGGTTCCTTCAGAGTAAACGTTCCCTGCTCGGTTTTCCTGAGATTCAGATATTCGTTGATCGCCTGTTCGGCCTTTTTCCCGTACGGCACAACCCGCTCTTTGCTACCTTTTCCAAACACACGCAGAGTCAGGCGGCTGAAATTCAAATCACCGATATTCAGTGAAAGCAATTCTCCCAACCGAATTCCGGTGCTGTAAAACAGTTCCAGGATCGCCCGGTTGCGCTTACCGACCAACGTGTTGTCATCCGGAATTTCCATGGCGCGGGCAACTTGTTCCTCGGAAAGTACGACCGGCAGACGTTTTATCTTCTTTGGTGAAAGGATCAGGGCCGCCGGATTGCTGTCGACATACCCCTGGCGCGCGGCGAACTTGAAAAAGGCTTTCAGCGCGGCTAATTTTCTGGAAACCGAACTGATTTCCAGCCCGGATTCGCTCAACATTCCGAGATAATGGCGGATACCGATCTTATTTACGACGTTAATATCGACCGGTACCACATTGGCGTATTCGGCATAAAACCGGAAGAACTGATCGAGGTCGCGATGATAGGCTTCCACCGTGTTTCCGGAATAGCCTCGCTCCTGAACCAGAAAACGCATAAACTTGATGATCATTTCCTCGGTATTCATTGCTGACCAATTCCCGCTTCCAGTACGTTCAAGACTGCCGTGAAATCCGCCGGCAGGGGCGCGCATATCTCAATATCTTCTCCGGTAAAAGGATGATTAAATCTGAGGAGAAAGGCATGCAATAGTTGCCGCCGCGCCAGAGCCTGGACATTTTTCAATACACCAACATCCCTGGCGTTCACGGAAGGACCTTTCCGGGCGGCTCCGCCATACACCGGATCACCGACGACCGGATGATTGATATATTGCAGGTGGACGCGGACCTGATGGGTGCGGCCGGTTTCCAATACGACGGACAGATAGGCCATGATCCGAAAATCTTTCAACACGGCATAGCGGGTCCGGGCCGGGCGGCCGCTGTTATGAACGGTAAACGTTTGTCGATTGTGCTGACAGCGCTGGATCGGCGCATCGATCAGCCCTTCGGCCGGCTCCGGAACACCGTAGACGAAGGTCCGGTATTGTTTGTAAACCTGGCGTTCGGCAAAAAGCCGGCTCATTTTCCAGTGCGCCTCGTTGTTTTTGGCCACGACGATGACGCCGGAAGTGTCTTTATCGAGGCGATGAACCAGACCGGGACGCTCGATACCGCCAACCGAACTTAATTCATTGGTATAATTCAGCAAACCGCTGACCAGGGTTCCCTGGCGGATACCGGCTCCGGGATGAACAACGACTCCAGGCATTTTATTGACGGCAAAGAGATATTTATCCTCGTATAAAATTTCCAACGGAAGATATTCCGGCTGAATTTGCGAGGGCGGATCCGGTTCGATTAAAACCCGCACCGCATCCTTTTCCCGCAGGCGATAACCGGTTTTGGAAGCCTGCTGATTGACGAGCACTTTACCGTTCTTAATCATTGTCCCGATCTTTGTACGGGATAGTTCGGGGATATATTCGGTTAAAAAAATATCGAGCCGTTTACCGACGGCAGCGCTGGTCGCAGGTTCAATGATTTTGGTTGTTTCCAGATTCATCCGGAACTTATATCAATAACAGAATCAGATAATCAATAAAGATAACTGCCGCGAGACCGACAATATTTACTCCGGCCGTATTTTGCATGATATTCGGTAAGATCAGCGGTTTGTTGACGATCAATCAGTTAAATCAGATTTATTTCTTGGGCTTATTCTTGCATTTGACACAATGCTGGGTATGCGGTACTTCCTCGAGTCGTTCCTTCAAAATCAATTCCCCACACTCGATGCAGACACCGTATTCACCGCTTTTAATACGCTCCAGGGCGGTGTTCAGGTGGGTCATGAATTTATTTTCGCGCGCCAGCCACAGGAATGCTTTTTCACGTTCCTGGGAATCAGTGCCGACGTCAGCCATGTGATAGGCGTAAGCCGAGTCCAACGCGGTATTGTCGTTGCGGGTGGTGTCGTTGACAGTGGTCGCTTCGAGCCTTTTAATGGCTTTGATAGTCTCAT
>JAZDEI010000317.1:0-3147 GCA_043808945.1 Fidelibacterota bacterium
TCCGACCTACACCATGCAGGTTCAGTGGGGTTCGATCAATCCGAAATTCTACTCGGCCTGGGATTATGACAACCGGCAGCCGGCGAACGGCGTCAAGGATGAAGCGCTGCCGATCGTGACCAGATTTGCTCTTGAGCAGAACTTCCCGAATCCGTTCAACCCGACCACGGAAATTCGGTTTGCGATTCCGGAAAAAAGCGATGTCCAGCTATCGATTTATAACCTTCTTGGCCAATCGGTCAGAAAGGTTACCTATAATGACCTGAATGTTGGTAATTATAGCTTTGTGTGGGACAGCCGTGATATGCACGGTAACGCCGTGGCATCCGGTATCTATTTTTATGAGTTACGGGCTGGTAACAAATATCATGCTATGAAAAAGATGGTATTGGTGAAATAAGTCCGGTTTTATTGACGGGAGAGCAGGATTTTCCTGCTCTCCCGCAATATATTTTGTCTTTTTAAGGGTGATAATAAATAGTGAAGAAAGGGGCGAGCTATGCATCCGATTGATTTTATAATTCTGATTATTTATCTGATCGGGATGATCTATATCGGTTTTTATTTCGAAAAAAAAGCGTCGACTGGCATCGATGCCTATTTCCTTGGTAATCGCTCGCTTCCCTGGTGGCTTCTTGGCTCCTCCGGAATGTCCGGTAATTTTGATGTTACCGGGACGATGATCAACACGGCTTTTATATTCGCGATTGGGGCCGCCGGATTCTTCATTGAATTTCGGGGTGGCGTCACGCTGATCATGGCCTTTTTACTGGCCTTTATGGGCAAATGGAATCGCCGGGCGCGCGTCATGACGATCGCCGAATGGATGAAATTTCGCTTTGGCGAGGGCCGCGACGGTCATTTTGCCCGAATTATCGGAGCCATATCGCAATTAATATTCGCAGTGGCGATGGTAACCTATTTCGTGATCGGCTCCGGTAAATTTTTTGCGGAATTTTTCAACATTCCGCCGATATTTGGCATCAGTCCTGATATGATCGCGGCGATTGGCATTATTATATTGACGATGGGCTATACGGTTTCTTCAGGTCTGTATGCCGTCGTCTGGACTGATTTTATTCAAAGCATTATCATTTTCGTGACGATATTTTATATCGCGATCATGGTCTTCACTAAATTTGATATTGGCAATAAATTTAATATTTCATATCCGTTGCGCCCGGGCGATTATTCGGAACAAATCGTCAAAGCTGATTGGGCGAAAGCCTCAAAGCAATTACCGGGTGATTCCTTAAAGGTCGTTTATACCAATCCGGCCAACCAAAAAATCGAAATCAATACTGACAAAAATACATTGGGCACAACTTTATTACCACAGTTGCCTGAAAATTTTAATGTGCAGTTTACAATCCGGCGTAATCAATTCGAATCGAAAACAGTAAATCGTGCCGAATGGACAAGTATGCGGCCGCGCTGGAAACTGGATTTCCCGAAGTATGCCGATTATTCAATCTATAATCTGTTCGGCATCGCTATCCTGTTCTATCTGCTGAAAGTATTTCTCGAGGGCAGTGGCGGAACCGGCGGCTATATGATTCAGCGTTATTTTGCCGCGAAAAGCGACCGCGATGCCGGATTACTGTCGGTCTTCTGGACGTTTTTACTTTCATTCCGCTGGTTGTTCATTGGCTCGATCGCCATCCTGGGGGTCTATTATTTCAATAATGTCGATACCAGCATCCAGTCGATGGATCCCGAAAAAGTCCTGCCGATTGTCATCCATAAAATGATTCCGACCGGCTTGAAAGGTCTGATGGTAGCCGGAATGATGGCGGCGGCCATGTCGACTTTCAGCGCCACAATTAATGCCGGCGCGACTTACTGGATCAAGGATATTTATCAGACTTACATCAATCCATCCGCAACTGAAAAGAAATTGGTCTGGTATAGCAAACTCGCCTCGATCATTATTGTTATCATCGGAATATTATTTGCCTTTACGATTCGGAATATCAATGAAATCTGGGGCTGGATCACGATGAGCATCGGCTCGGGCTTGTTGATACCGTTCCTGGCGCGCTGGTACTGGTGGCGATTGAACGGTTGGGGCTTCTCCGGGGCGGTTGTGATCGGCATGGCGGCGGCCATCGTCCAAAAGATCGTCTTCCCGTATATCCCGGAATATGTATCTTTCCTGATCATTAATACAATTACGGCGTTATCCCTGGTCATTATTACTCTGTTGACCAAGCCGTCGCCGGATAAGGTTTTAGAGAATTTTTACAATGTTACCCGGCCATTCGGCTTCTGGAAGAAATACCGGGAGCGGCTGAACCCGCATATCCAGGCCGAACTAAAAAAGGAACATCGTTTCGATATAATGACACTTTTCCTGGCGGTTCCATGGCAGGTCTGTTTGTTTATGATGTGGATGGCTTTGATTATGAAGCGTTTCCACACCAGTGTATATCTGATAATTGGTGTAACGATCATCTCGGTATTGATGTATTTTACATGGTTCAAGCGTCTCTCCACGGAAGTTGATATCAATGCCCCCGAAAAAACCAAATGAGAGTATATGTTAACGAGTGCGCGATAGAAAGAATATATGACCGTTTCACATGACAATATTCTCAATAAAATGATGAAATTGGGCTTCACCAATTACGAAGCCCGCACCTATCTGGGACTATTAAAATTAAATCCGGCAACCGGCTATGAGATCAGTCAGCTGGCCCACGTGCCGCGCTCAGTGATCTATTCGGTTTTAAAACGGCTCGAATCGCAGGGCGTCGTCATTTCCATTCACGACAAACCCCGCCGTTACCTTCCGCTCGCCCCGAAAGAAATGCTCAAGTGGATGGAATCCGATTACACCAGCCGGATTACAAGCCTCAGGGATGATTTTGAGGACCTCGGCGATCAATCGGATACGGAAGGCTTCTGGAACTTACGCGGATATCAGTCTCTGATGCAAACCTGCGAGATGCTGGTTCGGGAGGCCCATAAATCTATTTACATTTCCGGCTGGCGGCGGGAGATCATGCTTCTGAAAGATCAATTAGCCAATGCCAGCCGGCGGAACGTCTCGGTCGTGGTTTTTACATTTAACGAAATTGATCCGCCGATTGGCGAAACCTTATCCTATGGAATTCCCGAAGAAAAACTCGAGCAGTACTGGGATCG
>JAZDEI010000318.1:0-2440 GCA_043808945.1 Fidelibacterota bacterium
AGACAATTTCCTCGCCATTGGTTTGGACATATCGGTAAGGAAGGCATAATTCAAATCTGTCATAACCGGATAAAATGGCTTATTACTAAAATCAAGTGGAAAATTTTTAGCAAAAGGCTGTTTATTATAAAAAACCATAATAGACTCATCCGTGATTACAGCATCTTTCACTGTATCTTTCCATGGCGCTTCATTATGTGTCAGCATAGAAAGAGAAATAGCATTTATCGGCGCATAACAATCCAGAATAAAATCGGCCAATATTTTTTTATCATGGTCGATAGATACCGGCTTTCCAGCTTCCGGTTGAATCGGATTACGCCCATACTTCTGATAATGATGATAGATAGCTCTGTTGACCGGTCCGTATTCCCATTTTTCAAATGATTCCCGGAAAAGCGGATGTCCGTCGACCAAACTCCAGACTTTTAAGTAATAAAGTATCTTCTGAAGTTTCATTGGGGAAACCCCAAAGGATTTCCCTTTATGATATTCGATTACATACTCCGCGAAATCTTGAATTGACATGTTATAGCCTAAAATAACTTGCTAAGTTTAGGTATAATTCAGGTGTTTTTCAACAAGTTTCGGGTATAATGGGTAAAATCTGTTTCTATTATGGTAAATTTTTATTGATTAACTCCACTTTCCGGGCTTGCCTGCCCGACTTCGTCACTCGGGCTTGGTGGCCACTGTTCATGGATGATATTGTTTTTGCCACCGCGTTTGACTATATACATTACTTCATCGGCACGCTTGAGCATCGGCCCGACAGTTGATGGCAGGGTGTTAAACGTAACCGCGCCCATGCTCATAGTGACTGGCCAGCCATGGGCAGTCATTTCCCGGATGACGTTTTCGCGCACTCTGTTCAGAACCCTGTCCGCACCGCTAAAATCCGTACTCGGTAAAAGTAGGGCAAACTCATCGCCTCCAATCCGCGCCAGCATATCGCTTGGCCTTAAACTGCCCTGCGTAATTTCCGAAACGGCGCGTAAAAGATCGTCGCCAACGTCATGGCCGAGCGTATCGTTGACGGTTTTGAAATTGTCCAGATCGAAATAAACAATCGTGATTGGTCTTTTATTGCGCCGGTCGCGCTGGATTTCGCGATTGGCGAATTCCTCAAAGAAGCGCCAGTTGGCGGCGTTGGTCAGCGGGTCGCGCAAAGCCATGGCCTTTTCACGTTCGATGGCTTTAAGTAAGATCGATAGTAAATAGGTGTGCAGTGAAAAATATCCGAACCGGACGACGCCATTCCAGTAAGGGATGAGCAGTTTGGTATATTGTCCGCCGGAGGTTATGTCAGCAAGTAACCAGACGATAGCGCTGACTAAGGAAATCAGGAAACCGGGAATTTTACCGGCCGCCAAAGTCGCCAGTGATATCGGAATCAGGTAGAAAATCGAAAAGGATAATTCGGGACCCGTCAGGTAGTCAGTGACTCCCAGGAAGACGACAATCAGAACTCCGACCGCCAGTACTAACCAGAGCGGATATTTTTTCGGATTTGCCTGCCATTCAAACATCGTCACCCCCAATGTCAATAATAGTGAAAGATAATCAAGAATTTTTATTAATAAAAACGATGAATTATACCAAATCCAGAGGCGCGCGGTTGAATTTTTGGCGGATTTTATTAATGCTTTGCAGAACGCCCGGTCTTCGCACCAACCGTCTTTCAATTTTGTATTTGCCGGGAAAATTCACCAGGATCAGGCCGATCAGAATCGTCAGCAAACCCTGACCGGGCATGAACAACAGTATGAAACCAACCAGCAGGAAAATTATCCCGATCAGGTTTTTGATAGTCAGAACGAGAACGCCGATCAGCGGGCACTTTTTAATGAAATGGCGCATTCTGCGGCCTGGATTAGTGAAATAATCATCCGGAATCGCCAGGATCAACAGCGGTATGGCCAGGATCGTTCCGACAAATGTAATCAGCGATATCAGGCTGGAAAATCGGAGAGCGGAATGATGCGCCTGAAGCCAGTCATGTAATAACGGAAAATGGTCAAGAATTCTAAGAATCATGGATGATAAAGGATTTTAACCCGGACCGAACATCTTTTCCATCGGCCGGCGTTCCGGGACATATTGATCCGCGATCCGGCCGGCGTTCCAATCCGTCGAAACGTATAGTCCGCAGTAACAACGGCCGAATTCTTTCACGTCCGGCTCGCGGTAAACACACGGGCAGAATATATCACGATCCCATTCGCGATCATTGGCGGCCAAACGACAAGGACAGGCCATATAGCCATAACGTTTCTTATTGACCATCAGTGAATTCAGTAGACGGTTAACATGCTGGCGGTCTTTATTGAAAAAATAACCTTTCGGCTCCTGCAATTTGCGCAGAGAATCATACAATTGGTCGGTATTCATAATCCGAGCGCCTTTTTAATTTCGTCCGGCCGGTAACCGGTGATGACCT
>JAZDEI010000319.1:0-23543 GCA_043808945.1 Fidelibacterota bacterium
CCTGCATAACCGGTTGGAGCTCATTTGCAGATCAGGCCCAAATAATTTCATGGAAAGAGATCGATCCCCAGATTCAAATCTACGGACGGAACCGTTTTGCCATCGTGACCTATTACTGGGAAATGGATTACGAAATCGACAGGCAAATAATACATTCCACCGGACGGGATATGTTTTCTTTGGTACGCGAGCATGGCCGCTGGTGGATCGTCGCCGATCAGTTTTCCACTTATCCAAAGGACAATTAAATCCCGATGATTCAAATTCCCGAAGGCCGGTTTAGCGGTTTCTTCCCCGAAACGATCGACTTCCTTCAGTCCCTGAAGGAAAATAACAATAAAACCTGGTTCGAAGCCCATCGCGCCGTTTACCGGAATTACCTGCTGACTCCCATGCAGAAACTTGTGATGGAGCTGGGAGAGTTTATGGCTACCATTGATCCCGGTTTCGACACCGTGCCGGCCGTCGGTCATACGATTTCGCGCATCCACCGCGATACCCGTTTCTCAAAAGATAAATCACCCTACCGCCCAAATATGTGGATCGCCTTCAAACGTCCATTCACCGAATGGAAAGGCATGGCAACCTATTACTTCGAAATCTATTCCGATTTTTATCATTTCGGCCTGGGATATTATGACGCCAACCGGGTCACGATGGATGCTTTCCGGGCGGTGATTACTGATAAACCGACCGAATTCCAGGCCGCAATCAGCGACTGGAAAAAGACTAAACTTTTCAAAATCGAAGGCCAGAAGTACAAACGACCGCCGGTGCCTGCCGAACTTCCGCCCGACATTGCGGAATGGTACCATTGGAAAAGTTTTTATTTAGTTTGCCAGCGTAAAATTAATCCGAAGGTGTTTTCGCATGACCTCGTCGATGAACTGATACTTGGTTTCGGGAGCACGGCCTCTTTTTATCATTTCCTGCAGAAGTTGATTCCTTAAATCAAAAAGCCGGATCATTGTCCGGCATTTCTGATGATTAATTCAACCTGGCTTTTACGTTTTACTCAATCCTTTTGTCAATCCGTCTTTTACTGAAATATGCAATCAGCACATAGATAATCGTAAAAGATCCGCAAATCGCTGTTATTATTCCAATTTTATTTAGAATAATCGACCAGTTTGTCAAATGTCTGATGAAAATTGTAGAAAGGGTACCGAGAACAACCCAGGTCAAATAGACTCCCAGAATAACCAATGGTTTGAATTTATTAAACGTAATGCCACCGAAATTCAGAACCGCCCCAATCAGTACAAATACATTTATCACCAACAAAATGGCAATGTCATCAAATTCGCGGCTGGTTTGTCCGAGGAAGTGTTCCCGATACAAAATCGCCACAGCCAGATAAATTATTGTGAAAAGATACAACGCCGCGATAATGCGTCTGATTATCGCCTGTTGCCGCTCATCGAGTTTAAATATTTTTTTACTCATTTTAACTGTTCTCCCAAAATAATTGATCTAATGTTTTCCCAAGCGCTTTCGCAATCCGGATGCAAAGATTAAGTGAGGGATTAAAATCGCCTTTCTCGATCAGGCCAATGGTCTGGCGGGTCACTTCGACCAGATCGGCCAATTCCTGTTGTGAAAGATTTTTCTCAACCCGCGCTAATTTTAATTTCATATTCATCCCGACCCCCTTTTGACTTGATTCTCTTTCATATTAAAACCTCTTTTGTTAATGCAGTTCAAATTTCATTCAACTCGCAGACAATGTAATATATATTGTACAAAATGTCAATTATAATTTTTGTTTTGTACACTTATATTAACATTTACCGGAAATTTTCTGATCGCGACCGACGAAAATGCCAATTGCAATCCGGCAATTTAAATTCAGATAGATTTGGGTCAGATTTACGTTTGCCGGATTTCGTTTGGTGAAGATGAATTAATCAATCTGATCTTAATTAACTGCCATGATATGTTCGTGATGTTATCGCCAATACGGCAACGGAAAACGCCGGTGCGCCCAAAACCGGTAAGGCCAGAGAAGTCCGGCTGTCAGCCAGGATCGAAAAAACATAATCAGGTAAATTGGCTGACGAGTGGCGTCATCCATCAGGCGGTCTTTGGCCGGATTGGAGATCAGACCGTAGCTGACTCTTTCCAAATGCTGGTCGCCGGCATAATTCACGGAAGCGAGGATTATATTCTCGTAAGCGTGATAAGCCGGGCGGTTATCGATGAATCCACCTTCCGTCAACTCCAGCTGCCGGGTATGCCGGATAAAAGTTTGCACGCCGACGACTTCGCCGTTAATGGTCGCGTAAATATGAACTGTCTCATGACAGGTCGTTAGAAAATCGCGGACGTGTCCGGCATAGCGCTCAATATCCAGCGATCCGCCGGGATGCAGGTGCCTCAGATATGAAATCCGGCAACAATCAACGAATTTTTCCGCCAGGTCGGGTGGCACAGTCCCTTCCAGAATATGCACTGCACCGCCCTTATTACTGAAACGGTTGACCTGCCGCGAAAGATGTTCATGCCTTTTAAAAAATTGCCGGACGCTATTTGGCCCGGCGGTCGCAATCGAGCCGGTTGATAAAATTTTCCGGGCGGTCACGTGTGGAATCTTATGCAACGCTTCGTTAAACTCACTGGCGTATTCCGAATCAAGATAGCCGACGAAGATGCCCAGCCGTCGAATACTAGTTACTTCCCGGAACATAGCTGTCAGCACGGCGGCTTTGTCTGCTTTTCCGGCGAAGTAAAAAGTGTTGTTCGTTCCGAGATGATTGCCTTCACCGAAAACATGCTTCATAAAAATACGAGGGGTCAATAGAATGCTGGTCAATCCCAACAATTCACCCGATTCGGAAAATGCCTTGACCAATTGGGTGCGATGCGGGATATTCAGCATCAGGTCGAGCATAACGGGCGTCAGGCCGCGGTGCTTCAGACCGGGTGTAAGGACGGCTTTTTCGGTGGCGGAGAGCGGCTCCGGCGGACAGATTTGGACTTTGATAGCGGGACGACTTTTCATTGTGATCTTCGGAATAATAAAAAATCTATTAAGTTGAATGAACTGTACAATTATAAAGATTATTTATTTACAAGGCAAACAAATCAACCGATTGATTTGCCCTATTTGAATAAACTGCCGATACGAATCTCAATCCGCCAGCAGAAAAATGTCGGTCAGTTTCTCAGCCAGACTAGTAACATCCGGCTCACGCCGGTTGGTCAGAACGATTACCGTAAATGTTTCCTGCGGGAATCGTAAGATCGCCGTGCGGAATCCGCAGGTGCTGCCGTAATGCCGGATGCGGCGGTGTCCTTTGTATTCGTCGATCCACCAACCAAAACCGTAATTATCTAATGCTGGCGTAAAGGCTTCTTTCAGTGTTTCCGCCGAAACCAACCGCTCGGTGTAGAGCGCCTGATCCCATTTGAACAGATCAACAATCGAGGTATAAATCCCGCCGTCGCCCAGCACCGCACTGGTCAGACTCTGGTCGCTGAAAGCCACCGAATCTTTTTCAACCGAGTAGCCAAAGGCGCGATTGGAGACGGTCGAAATGCCCTCCTCAAAAGCAACTGTGCCGTTCATTCCGAGCGGTACAAAAATATTGGCTTTTAGAAACATGGCGAATGATTGTCCCGAAATCTTCTCTACGATTTGTGCCAGCACAGCGTAGCCGGAATTGCTGTAGCGGAAGGCGCTGCCCGGCTGGAAATAAGTGCTGTCCTGCGTCATCATCATTCGCAGAACGTCGCGATCCAGCACCTGGTGGGTAGCACTGTCAGGAATCAGATCTTCGTAATCGATCAACCCGGAAGTATGTTGTAAAAGATGACGCACCGTTATCTGTCGACCGTATGCCGGGAAATGCGGGAAAATTTGGCAAAGTGTCGTGGAGTAATCGAGTTTGCCGCGCTCATGCAAAATCATAACGCTCATGGCTGTGAATTGCTTGGTCAGCGACGCCAGACGAAAATTGGTCGAATCGGTCACCGGGATTTTATGTTCAACATCGGCTAAGCCATAAGACTTTTTCAAAATTGACTGACCGTCATGAATGACCATGACCGCTGCGCCGGGCACGTCTCCCCGATAAGCCCGGAAAAGCCGGTCGACTCTACGGTCAGGATTTGGTGTACAGGCGCTAAACATGACGATTAAGATACCTAAAATTGCCAACAATAAATATGGCGTTGTTTTCAAGGTAGTTTCCTCCACTAAATGACCAATCAGTGTTGTACCTTATCTCCATCAAATCTTATATCTGTCAGGGCGCACAAGCGCCTCATCGTAAATTTCTTCAACACGATCGGACACGACATTACATTTTCCCTACTCAACCGTTGCCATCAGATTTCTATGGCGTGCATCCGATAATGCCGATCTGGGAAGTTAGAGAATTGGTATAGCGCACGAAAACAATTTTCGAACCATCCGGCGACCATTCCGGATGATTGTAGGCTTGCGAGGCATCGAAAATATCCGTGACACCATTGTTCACCCGGAAAAGATCGCTCCCGTCAATATTAACTGCCAATAAATCGCCGTAATAATCACTAAAAACGATGTACCCATTGGCGGTCGAAACTGTCGGAATATTTATTAAGGTTGATGAATAGACAGTTGTGTATTCCGCTCCTCCGGTTGTTGGGATATGTTTTATGTAGCGTGAATCATGCTTATAGACT
Source organism: Fidelibacterota bacterium (assembly GCA_043808945.1). GTDB lineage: Bacteria > Fidelibacterota > UBA2242 > UBA2242 > UBA2242 > JAGNGI01. The sequence goes on from JAZDEI010000319.1 coordinate 4,669, forward strand.
ATTGAAGTGCCGTCATCAGACCACTGGGCATTCTCGCGATCGCCATATTCACCGCTACCGTTTTCGATTATTTTCTGCTCGTTCTGGCTCGCGATGTCAACGATATATACAGCATCTTCGTAACTGTAAGCAATTCTTAATCCATCAGACGACCATTGCGGATTTATCAGGTAACCAAGCGAACCTTTGCTACTTGTCAGGGTCACCTCACTCCCACCCACAGCCGGAATGGTGCAAACAGCCGCACTATGAGAAAATGCGATTGTGCTGCCGTCCGGCGACCATCCTGGATGATGATTTCCGGATAACGAAGTCAATTTGGTTAAACTGCCGGAAGCGACATCTACAATATATAGGTAGGTTGCGCCGCTTGTTCTATCGGTTGTCCCAGAAAAACAGATACGCGCGCCGTCTGGAGACCAGCAAGGATAGCTGGCATAGTAAATTGTTGGAGTAAGTGGAATCTCGGTATATCCCGTAGAACTTACCGCATCTATCAAATAAATTTGCCCATCTTTAGAATAGGCGATCTGGGTGCCATCCGCCGACCAGCACGGATAATCGCGGGTACCATCGCCGGAGGTTAATATTTGTTCCGTCTTACGGAAGACCCGGAACTGAACAGAGCTAAGCGACTCACCACATTCCGCTGTGATAGTTACCTTACCTGAAGTTTTTCCATAAATAACCGCACTGGTGTCGGTTCTCTTTGTGACAGTGGCAATCGCAGAATTAGAGCTCGACCAGGTAACCGGATCATCCGGATAATACGGAACCGGCCCAAAGAGCAATTCCGGGCTTAGGTTCAGATACGATAATATTCCCACACGAATAGTTTCGCCCACAAAGACCGTATTGTACGCATAATCGCGGACGGTAATATCAACGGTATACTCCGGTTCCGGGTTTTTCGTACAATGCTGAATATTAAATAACACATATATTAAAACAACAATCCCCGACCAGTTCATCGAGCGCATATTTAAAATCGGTTTGGTTTCCATAATCATTATCTCCACAAATACTGGATACCAGCATTTAAGCGCCAATACCCTGGAACAGTGGTAATCTTTATGTTCGGAACAAAATTGTAATCAACCTTCAAGCACACATGATTACCAGTACGCGGTTCGGTTTTTAACCTTATATTGACGCCGCCGACCAGTACCGAACCGCCCTTCTTAATTGTCTCAGGTTTATAGTCAGCAGCCACGATCTGCATAAATGTTCCCCTAATCCCCAAACCTATATACGGCTCAATCGGGAATTTGCTCAGATCAAAAAACGAATAGACACCTTCAAGACTTAACTCAGTAGATTCAATTGTTAGTTTCTCCTCCCAGTATGTCGAGGCTTCCGCTACAATCTGCCCTACTTTACTCAATCGCTGGGGACATAAATCTAATTCCGTCAGAATCTTGAGATGACCGTTCCAAACTTGCCGCAAGCCAAATCCAAACCCCATCGCCAAATTATAAGTGTCCACATAAAATTTATCAGCATTGAACTCATATGGGTCGAAATTCCACAAGGCAACACCGGTGACCTTACCGTTTGGAACGGTTATTCCGTTGGTCAAGTAGAAAAACGGTTGTGCGGATGCTGTTTCGCAAATTCCTGTAAGAACCCAAAAAATGCTTAAAACCACAAAAATGCGCATATTTTTCATAAAATTACTCCTGCCATCAGCCGACGGTGAACGGTCGTCACTTTGATTTCGGTTAAAATCTTTTCAGGTCTTATTTGCAACCGGCTTTTGCATAGCGGCGGCTTTGGCGATGCGTTCGGTAGGATTGCGGATGCCAAGTTTGGTGAATATCCGGAAGACGCCATCACTACCGCCGGCAATTAGCAGAGCAGTGACGAACTGACCACCAATATTAATTTTGGCCTGATACTCCAAGGCATTCAGGGTATCGCTGACAATATCCAGATTATAAGTCCAGAAAATCAGGAATGCCAGGCAAATTGTAAGCGGAGTCTTGACGCCTTTGCCTTCAAAATGTTTCAGAAAAAACCGCCAGTTGAAGATCGGAGTCATGGCGGTTTCAAAAACAACTGAGAGTACCAGGAATTTTACGAGCACTTTAGCAACACTTACCATCATGGCCTGTTCCATCATTTCCTCCTGCGGTTTATGAATTGAAAGAGACTCATTGCACCTGTGTTTTCTCTATGATCCAATTGAAAAATAATATGAATTTTTAAATCATAAATCAAGCACTATTTTCATATGACGGAAATTGGCGGAGTGGTCGGTCTATTCCGTCAGAGCATTGACACCACGGCGTTCCAGCAGAGAGCCTTCGGCCTGGTAGAGGCTGACCAATGCGTCCAGATAAGCGACCATCGCGCTGGCTTCATCCAGCCGGCTGGCAGTGAAATCGCGTTGAGTCTGTAAGACTAAAATATTAGTGGACTTGCCGACCCGAAACTTCTCGACTTCCGCAGAGAGTTTCTTTTGCTGGAGTTCGCGAGTCACGCGGGTAGCTTCTATCTGCTGGCGGGCGCGTCGGACTTCGGTGTAAGCCGAGCGGACATCGTGTTGTACCAATTTTTCCAGATTATTGACGGCCAGGATCTGTTGATCGCGGGAGAAGCGGGCGCGGGCCAGTTGCGCTGAAGCCTGCCGGTTGGGAACCGGCCGTGAGAAGGTCAATCCGGCGCTGGCGGCGTAATAAGGGCTGGTGATGTCCGGTGTTGAATTGCGGAAGGTTTCGGAATAAGCGGTCGTGCCTAATGAAATAAAAACATCCATCTGCGGCAGTAAGCCGTTTTTGGTACGGACAATGTCCAGTTCGCCCTGCGCCAGTGAGAGGCGCGCCTGTTGCAGATCGGGACGACATTTTAATCCGATTTCTTCGTGCACTGTGATGGCATCGAGCGTGTCGGCCGGTAAAAACGGTCTGTCCAGCAATTGCGGCACACTATTCCAGATATTTGCGGTTTGCGGATTTAAAAGATACACCAGGTGCAGGCGAGCCTGTTCGTAGCGGCTCTGGCTGTCGATCAGCGCACCCCGCCGGGCCGCGACTTCCGCCTCGACTGCGGCCAACTCCAGATCTGGTAATTTGCCAACCTTAACACGTTCCTGCGATTCAGCGAGTTGCTGGTCGGCCAGTTCCAGCGATTTCTGCTGAATTTCGATTTCCTGCGCGGTAAGGTACAGGTTCCAGTAGCCTTTTTCAATGTCAGCCGCGACGCTTTCAGCCACGCCCTTGAGTTCCGCCCTGGAAATATCGACATCCAGACGGGCTTTGCGCAGATTGACCAGATTGGCGCGCGGGCCGAACCCTTTTAAAAGCGATTGCGTCACCGTCAGACCGATCGTACCGGTGTATTGGTCGGTATACAGACTCGAAACCGAACCGGTCAGGCCGGTGGTCACACTGACGGCTGTTCCGGTCGGCAGGTTTTCGGCAACCGCCAGATCGGTAGTGTAATCTTCATAATGCAATTCAAGTGGGGTAACGCGCGTGCCCACCCGGCGCTGGGACTCACTGATGCTTTTCTCAGCAGCGACGCTAACTTCCGGATCGAAAGCCGCACGCTGTTCCCGAACATAAGTATTCATCACCTGCGGTTGCAGGCGCTGGATCGTGACGGTGGAATTATTTTGCAAACCCAGTAAAACCGCCTCCTGCACCCCGAGATACAGTGTATCGGCCGCTCCGCTTCCGGCAATATTAGTTTGATTTTGAATGGGACTGGCCGCCCAGAGTTGTATCAGTCCGCCGATTAAAATGGGGGCGATGATTCTTCCCCGGGAAAATAATCGACCGCCATAACTCCGCCGGAATTTATTCAAAGCCGACATAATGATCACTCCTGTCCTGTCTTCATACCGAGTTTTCTCTCGAAGATCGAATAAATGACCGGCACGAGCACCAATGTGATCAGGGTCGAACTCAACAGGCCGCCGATCACGACCCTGGCCAGCGGCGCCTGGGTTTCGCCGCCTTCTCCGAGTCCGAGTGAAAGTGGTAAAAGTCCCAGAACGGTCGTCAGCATCGTCATCAGAATCGGACGCAGGCGGCGGCTTCCGGATAATTGAACGGCCTCAGCCAGCGGCAGGCCCTGGTTACGTCGCAGTTGATTGGTGTAATCTACCAGTAAGATGGCGTTATTTACGACGATCCCCGCCAGCATGATACAACCGATGAAGGCTTGCATGCTGAAAATCGTGTCTGTTAAAATCATGGTTATTACGACGCCGATCAATCCCATCGGGATCGCGAACAGCACCACCAGCGGATCGCGGAAAGATTCGAATTGTCCGGCCATGACCAGATAAATCAGGAAAATAGCCAGAACCAGCCCGAGTAACAATTCCTTGAAGGCTTTCTGTTGCTCCTCATAATCACCGCCGAACAGGATGGCAAAATCTTTCGGAATCGGCATATAACGCAATTGCCCGCGAATATCATTGATGACCGAACCCATGTCGCGGCCGGTGAAATTGGCATCAATCGTGATGATGCGTTCCTGATCTTTGCGTTCGATCGAAACCGGGCCTTCCCGGTTAACGGCAGTGACAACGTTGCGCAGAACGACCGGCTCACCGCGGTTATTGCTGACCGTCATATCGAGCAACTCGTTCAGGTTTTGGCGGTCGGATTCGCTCAGGCGCACTAAAATTTTGTACTGTTTGCCGCCTTCCCGAAAATAGGAAGCCTGGGTACCGCCGACGGCCGTTTGCAGGGCATCGCCGATGCGCGAAACATCCAGCCCGAGATCGGCAGCTTTTTGCCGGTCGATACGAATAATCTGCTCGGGACTGCCTTCCTCGCGGCTGATTTTTGTATCGGTAATACCGGGAATTTTCTGCACGACGGCATCGACGCGCCGGGCTAACTCGTGAGCAGATTCCAGATCGTAGCCGCGAATTTCGACGCTGACGGAATTGGCCGCAGTCGTTCCCATCCTGAGCACGAACAATCCCTGACCGGCCCGGGTGCGGATCGTAACGCCCGGCAGTCTGGTGAGCACCCGGCGTAAATCGTTGGCAACCTGTTCGCTGCTGCGCTTGCGCTGACTGCGCGGGACAAGAGTTACCCGGACTTCGGCCGTATGCGATCCGGATGAAGCCCCGTAGCCACTGCCGCCGATACTTGAAAGCATCGAAACCATTTCCGGAACCTGTTGAGCAACCACATTTTCCACAGTTTTGGTTGCCTGATCGACAAGTTCCAGGCGCGTGCCGACTGCCATTTCCAGGTTGACGCGGACCTCGCCTTCATCGGCAACGGGCATCAGTTCCACTCCGACAAACCGAACCAGAATGATTGAACCGATAAAAAGTCCGAGCGCCGTTAAAAGGACACTTTTTTTATGAGCCAGCGCCCAGTGCAATACCCGCGAATAAGCCTGCTCGATCCGCCGGAATGTTTCTTCACTGTACGCGTAAATCCGGTGCAGGCGGTTCTCATTCTTGTAATGTTGGGCCGGCTGAAAATGCATGAACCGCGAGGATAGCATCGGAATCAACGTCAGCGCGACGATCAGCGAACAAAGCAGGGAAAAACTAACTACGTAAGCCATTTGCTGGAACATGATCCCGGACATACCGCGGATAAAAATCACCGGGAAAAAGACAACCAGCGTCGTTAATGTGCTCGCCATAATCGCCGACCAGACTTCCTGCGTACCGGTCATGGCGCTTTGTTTCAGGTCGGCTCCGCTTTCGCGATGACGGTAAATATTTTCCAGCACGACAATCGCATTATCCACCAGCATCCCGATACCCAGCGCCAGACCGCCGAACGTAATTGTATTCAGTGTAAAACCGCCGAAGTACATCAAACCGAAAGTCGCAATGATCGAAATCGGAATGGCGGTCGAGATTATCACCGTGCTGGAGACATTGCGCAGAAAAATAAAGAGGATGAAGATTGCCAGAAATCCACCGATGAAAATCGAGTTGCCGACATTGCTGATCGAATTTTTAATGTAAACCGAAGTATCCATCAGCGGAATTATCTGAATCTGCGGAATGTCGCGGTTGATGCGCGCCATCTCGGCTTTAACCGATTTGGCGACGTCGACGGTGTTCGCACCGGACTGTTTGTTAATACTGATACGTAGGCCATCTTTACCGTTAATGCGTACCAACTGGCGCACTTCTTCCCAGGAATCCTGTACGTCGGCGATGTCGCTGATCCGGATCGGGGCGCTATTACGCATGGTGATGACCGTATTGCGGATTTCGTCAATGTCGTGATATTCGCCCTGAGTGCGCACCAGAATGTCGTAATTGCCTTTGGTATAAAGACCGGCCGGAACGTTGCGGTTTTCTTTTTTCAATGAAGCCAGGACTGCTTCCGGGGCAATGTTCAGCGCCTTGAGCTGGGCGGCGCGCAGATCGACATGAATTTCCCGGTAAAGACCACCGCGGATATCGACCGCCGCAACTCCCGGCACACGCTCAAGGCGATATTTGATCTGGTCCTCGACGATCTGGCGCAGATCGAGCGGACTCATACTGCCGGAAACACCCAACTGCATAATCGGAAAAGCCGACAGGTCGAATTTCCTGATCATCGGCCGTTCGATGTCTTCCGGTAAACGGCCCATGACCCGGTCGATGCGATCGCGGATGTCATTAGTGGCAACGTCCAGATCGGTGCCCCAGTTAAATGAGACCCGCACGACACTGCGACCTTCGGTGGAAGTGGATGTAATTTCTTCGACGCCCTGTACTGCGGCTAAGGCTTCCTCAATCGGACGCGAAATCGATTCCTCGATCTCCTGCGGCCCGACGTTACTGTAAGTCGTCACAACCGAAATGGTCGGATAAGTGATTTCCGGCATCAGGTCAATCGATAACCGGCTGAAAGAAACCACACCGAGCACAATTACGATCAGGAAGATAACGGTCGTCAGGATCGGACGATTGATCGGTCCGCGGGCAATGTTCATGACCGGCTCTCCTTCGTCACGATCGAATCCGCCGGAGAAGGTTTAGCCGGTGTGGACTTCGGCAGAAGAATCGGGCTACCGTCATCTAAAAGGTGTTGACCCAGCGTAATAACCATTCCTTTCAACAGCGGAGTCACGATTTCGGTAAATTGGGGCGTCACGATTCCGACCGTTACCGGGATATAGCGTACCACCGGCTCAATTTCATCCACTATGAATATGCCTGTGGCTCCATTTCGGTTCACTACTGCCTGGCTGGGAACGATCTGGGTATTTACGCGGGCGGCAGTCACAACATCGACTCGCGCGAACATGCCGGGTTTCAAATGGGCCGGATTATTGGCTACCTCGACTTCGGCCTGCGCTACGCGGGAAGCTTCCTGCAGAAGCGGTGCGATACGGGCGACTTTGCCGGAAAAGGTCTGTCCGGGGAAAGCATCCACTGATACCGTCGCCGGCAGACCGATCTGAATATAGCCATAGTCCCGTTCGATAACAGTCGTCCGCACGATGACCGTATTGATTCCGATAACCGAAATGACTGGTGAATTGGGAGCCAGGAGCGTGCCTTCGTCCACGTACCGTTCACCGATGAAGCCAGCCTGGTCGGCTGAAAGGACTGTATAGCCAAGCCGGATTTTGGCAGATTTAAGCGCGGCTTTGCGTTGTTGTACCTGGGCCCGGGCGAGTTGCAGACGCGATCCCTGGGCGGAATAATTGGAGACGGCCGCATCCAGTTCGGCCGGTGAAGCGATCCCTTTGGCCTGCAAGGACACAACCCGTTCCTTTTCCTGGCGGGCCTGATCCAGCTGAATCTGCGATTCTGCCAAAGAGGCCTCTGCGATTCTGAGATTGGCCTCGGCTTCCAGAACATTCTGCTGATATTCAGCGTCGTCAAGCCGCGCGATGATCTCACCGGCTTTAACCCAATCGCCGATCCGTTTGCGGATTTCAACAATCCTTCCGCTGACTTTTGACGCGATAATATATTGGTATAGAGGATAAACCGAACCGGTCAACTGCCGTATTTCACTAAGCGGGCCGAAACGCACGCTGTCGATCTCGACTGCCACGGGTGGCCGGCCGGATCGACCGGCATTCTTTTTGTCACCGGATGTGACCAGCAGAACGATTCGCCAGCTCAATATCAGAGTAAAAATGATTACAATGCCAATTATGATCTTTTTCTTCATTACGTTATCCTTTTCCGGTGCAAACGATCCGGTATTTGAACACCCGGCGGTACAAAGCGTTGCAATTGATTTTTACACTTACCGCCCCGGAATTTTCTGATTGTATAAAAGCCCAAGAATATACCCATAACTCTACAAATCCGAAATAGATTTCAACCTGTTCCGGAGATGATTGCCCGGATGATTCTCCTGTTAATATTAAGACTGCGAAAAATGTATTCCCATGTTAAAAAAATATCCGGTGATCTACTTTTTCGCTTTCACAAAATGTTTTTATTGCCCGGCTGACCTGCGGCCAGTAATCGCTCCTGCCCAGCAGAACTGTTTCATAACGCTTCAGCAGATCGGGATGTTTGCTTGCCAACCAGGCCTGGATGTGATTCCAGATCCGGCCGGATGGATTAGTATGGTCAAAAAGATAGTAATTAACGAATGGATGGGTCTGAAGCACTATCTGTTTCCAGCCGGTCAGATAGGGCAGGATCGGTCCGACGAATATGAATGTTTCCAGCCCGGCGGCTTTCAATTGCTTCAGGGCGTCGAAACGAGCGGCAATTGTTGAGGCACCGGGTTCGATCTCTTGCCGCAAATTTTCGTCGGTCGTCACGACCGTCATACCGACCGAACAATTTTTAAATTGCTTCAGCAGATCGATGTCACGGACAATCAACGCCGATTTGGTCTGTACATTCAGATGCGGTTGAAACGGTATCAGTTGTTTCAGAATACGACGGGTCAATTTATATTCGGCCTCAACCGGCTGATAGGGATCGGTCACAGATGAAAGGTAAACCTTCCGGTCATGGCATTTAGCCAAATGCGGCGTTAGTATTTCAGGGGCATTGCTTTTAACATCGACGTAAGTGCCCCACGGTTCCGTGTGCCCGTCAAATTTCTGCATGAAACAGGCATAGCAGTAAACACAGGCATGCTGACAACCGCGATAGGGATTAATGACAAAGTCGATGCCGGGCAATTTTGACCGGCTGAGAACCGAGCGCACTTGAATTTCCTGAACATTTAACATGTTCTTAGATTAGGGATGATTGCAGGAATAAGTCAAGGAATCTGATCTGAATTTTCCGGACTTGTGCCAGATCACGTCGGCCAACAAATACCACTTCCATATCAATCTTTAATAGTTTAACTTCGACATTAAATATACTCTAATGAGAACAGAGAAACCAACAACCCCTTAATCATAACATGGAGGATACAAACATGAAAGTGAATCGACTGAGTGTTTTCTTTTCCCTGCTCGTTGCAGTAATAATGACAGCCAGCGCTTTTGCGGCAGGCTCAACAAATGCAACGTTCAAAGGAAAAGAAATCCGCGCAAACAAGATTGTAGTCGTCAACAATTCATTATTCAAACAATTACCGGTTAAGGCAAATCTGGTTGCCCGGACTGAAAGCATCAAAGCTGCTTACCAGGGACGAGTGACCAGAGTTATCCCGGCCCAGGGTCTTGAAGAATGGGAAATTGCCGGCGACCTGGAAAAGGCTTTGAATGAATTGAACGCAATCGATGGCATCAGCGCTTTTCCGAATTTTGTGTTTCACCGCGAAGACACCGAGCGTGGAACCAGATTGAAAACCACGGGAGAAACCGGTGATCCTTATCTGGCCGATCAATGGGCCTTGAACAACGATGGTTCATTCAATGCGACGGCCGTATCCGGCGCCGACATCAGCGCCCTGGCGGCCTGGACTGTCACGACCGGCGGGACCTACACCATCGGCAATGTTACCTCTGACGTCATCGTGGCTGTTTTCGATGATGGCATCGACATTGACCATGAAGACCTGTCCAATAACATCTGGATCAATCCCGGTGAAGATCTGGATGGCAATGGTGTCATCAGCGAATCGGAATGGAATGGTGTGGATGATGACGCCAATGGTTTTGTCGACGATTTTTATGGCTGGAGTGTGATTTACGATGATAATTCATACCTGAATTCAGGTAGTTATCACGGAACGCATGTAGCCGGTATAATCGGTGCCCAGGGTAATAACGCGGTCGGCATCGCCGGTGTTAATCATTCGATCAAGATGCTATCGGTCATGATCTGGGACGAATGGGGTGATACCGATGCGATCACTCTCATGTATGGCTACTACTATTTGTCCACTCTGCTCGAATCCGGTGTAAAAATCCTGGCAGTGAACCAGTCCTGGGGTGGCGGACGCGATCTTCTGGATCGGGATGATCAACGTTTCATCGACGTCATGACCAACTATGCCCGCCGGCACGATCAATTAGGCATGATCTGGGTCTGCTCCGCCGGTAACGACGCAATAAATCTGGATAAATTGAATTATTATGCCTATCCGCGCCTGATCCAGTCACCGAATATTATTTGCGTCGGTTCCACTGACTATGCCGATCAGCGGTCATTTTTCTCAAATTTTGGACATGCCACCGTTGACCTCGGCGCACCCGGTACCGCCATTCTATCCTGTCTGCCTGACAATGATTACGCCTATATGGATGGAACATCCATGGCCACTCCACATGTGACCGGTGTAATTGCTCTGGCCAAGAGTGTTTTCCCGGGAGATGATGCTCATGCTCTGATGGCACGCGTGCTGGCAACCGCGGACCGGTCGAGTAACTTTGACGACCTTTGGAATACGGAAGCGCGGCTTAATGCTTATCACGCCGTGGCACCCACCGCCGAAGCGAGTGGTTTGTTACCCAGCGTGACTACAGCATACATTCAGAAAAATTTCACGGAAGACTACGGCGTTGCTACCGTCGGTTTTGTCAATGCAACTACCAATGCCGTTACTGTCAGTGACGCCGTCATCAGCGGAGCACAGGCCAGTTGCTTCAGCCTGATTCAACCGCCCACCAAGAGTCTATCGGCTACGATAGTAGCCGGTGGCGCATTTGGCATTCCGGTCAAATTTATCTCGGACGCAGGCTCTACGGCAACTTATAATGCGACTCTGACTCTTACCGTCAGTGGAAATACCGTAGTGATTCCTTTGGTCGGTATCGAACAAGGTTATGGAGAAATGGAGATCGATCCATGGCTCTCCGAACTGGGCGTTACGCATTATGGCGATACCCTGACATCGGCTTTTACAATCACCAATACCGGTGAGGCTGACCTGGATTATCATCTGTTTCAGGTATTGGTTAATAACAATCCGAGATCAACCGTTGATATACCCACCGTCAATACCTTCAAGCCGGAAACATCCACAATAACCAAACCCGTTGCAAACAAAGGCAAGTTGATCCGCCAGCAATTCGATAAGATCGCACCTGCGGTCGCTAATCTGAACCGTACGAAAATCGACCTTAATTTCGATCGGTTGGAGAAAAACGGCTCCGAAACTGTCTTATGGGCCGATAGTCTGAACGATTCGACAGCCACTCTGGATAACTGGGCGCTATTGTCCTGGGGTGTTGACGAAGGTACCGATGTAAACTGGCATTTGGTAAATGTTTCCGATAATGAAACAAAAGACTTCGTTTTCCTGGCTGGTGATTTAACCAATGGTTATCAAAACAATACGCTGGCCATTGCTGTTTCGCCACTATTCAATTTCACGACGACCGGCGGGAAAATGCCCGCCTATCTCTCCTTCGACTATGCCGCCCTGATGGAAAGCGGTTACGATTACTTTTACATCAATTATGTCGTTGACCGTCAGCGCACCGGAACTCTGCTTATTTCTGAATATGATCTGACCGCCGATGGAAATATGTATCGGGCCTGGGCTGATATTTCGGATCTGATCGGTCAGAATAATGTCGAGTTCTGGTTTATTTTTTCGACGGATGAAAGTTATATCGGCGGATTCGGGGCGCTTTTCGATAATGTCGAGATTACCACTACGGATGCGCCTTATTACGCCGACAATTACAACGGCACACTGAGCCCGGCCGGGCAGGCAACAATTACTAATAAGATCCGAACCGACTTACTCGAACCCGGTGAATTTGCACTGGCGAACTGGATTGAGTCGAATGCCCTGGAGAATTGGATCGGTCTGAATATCGTTCATTTCAACAGTGTGATCGGCCACCTGTCCGTCGATCCGGTCTTAACTGAACTGGGCGATTTCTACCGCAATCAGACTGCCCGCTCCGGTTTCACCGGGATAAACGACGGGATCGTTAACGTTGACTTTGAGACCGAGTGGAATATCCGGCGTAGTTATGATGACGACGATGTCACCCTCTTCAGCAGTGACGATGAAAGTCTCCGGTCAGCTCAGACCAAACTACAAAAAATCACAAAGTCAGCCGTTAAAAAGGAAACCGACCGGTTAAAACCTTCCGAGCGTATCAAAATAGTCGCAGAGCAATACACCAGCACGAAAGCCCCAAAAAGCACAATCAAGCTGAGCGAGCCGACTTTGATCTCGAAGATCTTCAGTCTGGAAACCGCTGTCCGCAATTCAGTTCTGCTTTCGGAAACCTTCGACGCCGGTTCTGAAATTCCGGAAGGCTGGTCGGTCGAAGATTATTCGTACGGCTTAGGCGATGTCTGGCATATTGAAACATTTGATACAAACAATACCCTGTTTTTCGGCGACCCGGAAGTCTGGCAATATTATGCTAATTCCTCAACAATCACCTTCACACCGGAGATCGATCTGACGGCCGTTCCGGACACCGAAAAGGTCTTCCTGGAATTCGACTATGCCTGTTATGTTGAAGAAGGCTACGATTATTTCGACCTTTATATCGGATTTGTCCCGGACGATCCGACCTATGACATCAAATGGAGACTGGTGGCCTCAACCGAATATTACGATTTCGTCAATGACGGTTCGCTCTATTCCTTTGCGATAAACCTGAGCCGGGCGACTGGTGAAAAAATAGTTTTCGCACTTGGTGCTTTTACGGACGGATCGGTCGGAGATGGTTTTATTCTGGTCGATAATGTATCGGTCTATACCAAAGTCCGGAATATTTTTGTAGACCCGCTCTGCGGTAAAATTCCGGTCGGCGCAAGCCAGTCATTTAACCAGCATATCAATATGAAAAGCATCAATCCGGGTAGTTATGCCATGGTTACAAAACTTTGGTATTCATATTACTCGGAAGGCTATGATTGGTGGGATTACGATCGCGCTAAACAGCGGACCGAATTTAGAGTAGTTAACCGTCCGCCGGTTGTAATTGACGACACGCTAAATGTCGTTGCCGGCGATATCGTCGGCGTCAATCATATTTTCAATGCCGCGCTGGATAACGATTACGACGAGGATAAGGATTATCTTTACCTCTGGGATGTTACTGATCCGATTTACGGATCTTTCAAACAGACCGGCCTTGAATACTATGGTCCGATCAAATCCGTACCGGAATACTGGTCTTACGTTGCGCCGTTAAATTATGACGGCTATGATGTAATCCATTACAGCGTGTATGACGGTTTTGAATCTTCTGTTGGCAAGATCCTGATCCGGGTAGCCGCCGAGCCGCGCTTTGTGGCCGGAACCCAGCAGGAATATACCTTCCTGGAAGACACCACCCTGATAATTAATACCCTCCGGTTAGTGCCGGGTGTCGGCGGTGTCGATGAGGAATTATTCGTCTGGGGCGTCGCTAAAAGTAATTTAGTCAAGATTGACGCAGACCGCGCCAAACATCGTCTGACTTTTAGTACCAAAACAGTCGATGCCTGGGGCCAGGATCGCGTGACGCTTTACGTTGGTCATGTGAACGAACCGTTCGATTCGCTTAAAGTGACGATTGTAGTCGTGCCTGTCAATGATCCGCCAACGGCTAAATTCCTGGCCGCCAAGACTAACAACACCGTTACTTTCACCGACCAGTCCGATGATTCCCGTGATTCAGAAGGCGCCATCGTAAAATGGCTCTGGAATTTTGGCGACGACCAAACCAGCTCTGAACAAAATCCCACTCACGTCTATGCCGCCATTAATACCTATACGGTTACGTTGACGGTTACCGACAATGGGAATGCCTCGACGCAGACCAGTCAGGATGTTGTAATCTCGAACCTCCTGGCAATTGCCTCCGAGGCTGTTCTGCCATCGAACTTCGAATTGGCGCAGAACTTCCCGAATCCCTTCAACCCGATTACGACCATTCGCTACGCTTTGCCGGAACGGAGCACCGTGCGGTTGACCATTTACGACATGCTTGGCAAAGAGGTCCGTACGTTGGTTAACCAGGCTGAAGACGCCGGGTACAAATCCGTCCAATGGAATGGTCTCGATCAGCGCGGTCAGATGATCAGCACCGGAATTTATATCTATAAAATCCAGGCTGGCAACTTCACGCAAACAAAGAAAATGATCTTCATGAAGTAAGACTGCTCTGCTATCCTGATATAAGAAGCCCTTCCAACCGGAAGGGCTTCTTATATAATCTTCATGTACTTACGGCTGATTGGTACCGAAACCGGGATAGGCTTCGGCGCAATCAACTTTAAAAATTCGTCTTTATCTTCCAGAGCGCCAGGTCATAGTTGCCAAAACCGGTTGAGGCAGTATGCCCGGTTATTATCAGTTCGCTTAAGCCGGTCAGACAGATTCCGCTGCCCCAATCCGAATAGCGATGACCGATCGTTTTTTCCCGGACCAGATGCCCTCCACTGTCGATTTTTACCAGATAAACATCATTGTCACCATTGACGTCCTTAGTCGTCCCGCAAATGATAAATCCACTATCCGGCATTTCCGTGACCGCATAACCATAATCGTAAAAAGATCCGCCATGAAAGGTCTGTGCCCAAGTCTGCTGACCGTCGGCATTGACTTTAATAACCAGAATATCCATTATATCCTGGCTGTTGGTGAATCCAACCATGACTGCACCGCCGTCGCTGGTCGGTCGTGCCTGACTGCACCAGTCAAAAGTCGGAGTTTTGGGATCGTTTAATTTATTCTGCATCTGGGTGCCATAATTTTCAGCCCAGATTTGCTGACCGTTCCGGTCCGTCTTGATCAGCCAGAAATCGCTGTTGCGACCGCCGAAAGTGCCGGTTGTGGCGCCAATGTAAATTTCGTTGGCGGCCGTCATCCAAACCGAATTGCCGATTTCATAACGCAAACCGCCGTATGTTTGAATCCATTTCTGCCGGCCGTCGAAATCAGTCTTGATCAGGAAAACATCCTCTTCGCCGGCTCCGTAAGAATCGGTCGAACCGCAAATCAGATAGCCGTCCGGGGCTTCGCAAACTGCCAGACCGACATCATTACGCGGCCCGCCGAAAGTTTTGGTCCAGATCGTTTTTCCGTCCTCATTCAGTTTGACGATAAATACATCTCTGGCGCCATTACCAAAAGAAGTGGTATATCCGGCAACTAAGTAACCGCCTTTGACGGCCGTACAGCAAAATCCGTATTCCGTCCCAGCCCCGCCATAAGTGTGCGACCAGCCTAAATTGCCCAGACTATCGGTTCTGACGACTAACATATCCGCATCTCTTGAACCGTGTGAAAAGGTATAGCCGACAGTCAACAGACCACCATCAGCGGTCGATATTACGGCTCGTCCGGCATCTGCCCCAAAACCACCAATTACCCTTGACCATTGCAGGCTCTGATCCTGAAATCCGGCCTCGGCATCAAAAATGAATTGATCTGCCGGAACTCGCTTATGTTTCCCGTGAGGTTGTCTATCCTCAATCAACCCACCCAATGCCTGACAATTTGAATAACTATAATACTGATCGCGCACTGCGGTCAGCAGATTGCCATCGCTGATTGGCGGCTGATCATTGCCCATAAAAATCGCCCCGGCTTTAACATACTCCGACTTGAATTTTGGTTGGCCGAGCACCTTTTTTCCGCGAATTACATCCGCCGCGGCCAGCAGGCGTCCGCCCGCACAAATTGCCGATACTGGCATGCCCCGGGTGACTGCTTGTTTCACCAGATCAATCGCCGACCCGTCATTAATTATTTCCTGAAAGGGCTCAACGGTTTGATAAGACGAGGCGGGCATGATAGCCAGTGCATCCCAACTGCTTAGATCAATGATTTCCGGAAATTTTAAATCAGGTACGAGCGGCGGAACCTGGTGAGCATTACGATAATACGGACAGGCAGGCAGAGTATCGGCTACGCTGGTGAGAGTGACATTCCAGCCAAACTGTTCAAAATAATCCCGATTCATCCAAAATCCTGCCCCGACATTGGGGCTCATCAGTGCCAGAATATCGATTCCTTTGTATGTCAATGGCTCTGCCAGCCAGGTTTTTAAGGGCTCTTTAATATTAATTAACCCGCGCCACTTGAAATTCTGACCGAAGTCGTCATAACGCACCGTGACAAGTTCACTCAGGTCTTTGAATCGGTGAACGGGAGAAATTTTTTCGATCAGATTCAAGGGATAATTATAGTCGGACGGAAAATCGATCATTGCAGTTGAATCAATCATCGCCAGGATCGTCCCGCTTAATATGGCCTGATGAACGAAAATCGCATAGGTTCTGTTTTTACGATAGAATGGCTGGAAATCAGTCCGCAGAAACAATCGGTCAAAATTAGTGCGCCAGGTTCGTAAAATCTTCAATTCCGGGCGCAGAACCAAGAGCCCGGCATTAAAATATGCCCTGAGTGGCACTTCATCAACGTACGTTTTCAATGGGAAAATTCGCTCCGGCGGCGTAGCACATTCCCGGTAAATCAGATCCCAGAAATCATCGACCGGCTGTTCATAGCGCGATCCGATCAGAACAACCTGGACCGGCCGATAGCCAAAACTTTTTCCGGTCGGCAAATCGAAAGCCGTTGGCTCCCGAAACAGAATATTGTCCGAGTCCATCCAGACCAGGATTGGGGTGTTTCCGACCGCCAGCGACTCAGCGACAGCCGCCGCGTATACTTTGGTCGCCAGTGGAAAACGTAAAGCTTCCGGTCGAGCTGTAAAGGGTATCAGCCGGACTTCCAGGGCCTGGAGACGCTGACGGGTTGGTAAGGCCACCTCTTCAGTCTGTCCCGGAATCAACACCCAGATAGGACAATTTTTATAACGTCCTCCAAAATCGCGAATACTGCGCGCCCAGGTTATGACTTCGATTTCTCCACTTCCGGGATAAACCATACATGCGAAAGTCATTTGCTGAGGTTGCCGCGCAGTTTTTTTTGGCGCTGCGAACAACATGCCCGAAATAGATGCCACTACGAATCCAATTGTCAACTCTGTAAAAATTAATCTCAATCTCGTTTTATTCATCTGTTACCCTTTATTCACTTAATTTAGTTTCTATCCCGACAGACCACTAATCCAATCAATCCAACAAATCGTCGTAAGGAGTAATATTCCATTTTTCTACGTTGTCTAACGGCGGAATCCGCCAGACCGCCAAACTGTCGAGCACGGTACGGCTGGCAACCTGGCGTAAATAGACGGTCGTGACGCTGTCACTCATCCCCGAATAATTCAAGGTGTCAGCCGCCTGCTGAAAGATCGCCGCATAATAAACTGCCGCGCCCAGATATGAACCGGCATATGATGGATGGGCTTCGTCAGCATTATATAACTCGATGTCCGGGCGCCCGGCACGCACATAAGCCCAGGCCTGGCCGAGCGGAGCAATCATCAGGTCGGCCGTCTCGGCAAAAATCTTCGTCCCCACGGTGATATTTAACTGATGGTCCTGGTAGGAAATGTGCATGAAGCTGTAATCATAGCCGTTTTTATTGGCGTACGGCATGAAATAGAGAATCCTCGTATCGGGATTATTGGCATAGATGAAACTCTTTAAAACCTCAATGAATGGCAAAACTAGTTCGTGACTTTCCGGTGAGGCAATTTCCGCGATGGCTTCCTGTAGGATGACGAAATCCCACTTCTGCTCCTTGATCTTCCGGCGGCTCAACTGGCTCCAGCGGTGATAGTCCATTTGAGCTCCCGGTTCGCAATGCTGATCGATGAAGACCCGTTTCTGGCCCTTTGCGGCTAGCATTTGCAGAATGTACGGTTGGGCATTGTAATAGGTCAGACTGTTACCGAGGAATAGGATTTTGCAGGCACGGTCGTCGGCTTTTGCGGGACTCTTGTAGTTCGACGGTATGTCGTAAATCTCTTCCTTGTAATAAAAATCATAGCGATTTGGATCTGAAAACTCCTGATCGCAGGACATGAAAACCGTCAAGCCGAAAACTATCACCATCAATGAAATATTTCGGATAATGTCTCCAATTATTGTCTGCCATTTTCTGTGCTTTCGACTCATATTTTCTCTCATTTTTCAGGGTAATTATTTGTCAACGGCCGGCTTTTTCCAATAATTAATCGCCAGGCGGTTGCATATTTCGACAGGTGACATTTCCTCGCTCCGGAAAAAAAACATTGAATTATCAGTTTTTAAATGTTAAGATACAGCGGTTTTTAGGTAAGAGAAAAGATATGACTACCAGTAATTTTTATTTTCAGTATTTTTATTTTAGAGGAACAAGCCGGAAGGGGTAGGCAGTATCTTAAAATAAACATATTAAAACCCCTTCCAGTGAGAAGGGGTTTTTAGTTAAAGCCGAATATGAAAAGGAGAATGATACAGCATGAGCAGTGCACTTGAGAACTTGAAACTAACCTCTATCCAGAATCAGGTGGAGAAGACTACAATCCGGGTGGGTAATGTGACGATCGGGCAGGATTTCGTCGTGATGGCCGGGCCCTGCGCCGTCGAATCGGAAGAACAATTGATGCAAACCGCAGAAGCAGTCAAAGCCGCCGGGGCGCAAATGTTGCGCGGCGGCGCCTTCAAACCGCGTACTTCACCCTACGATTTCCAGGGTCTCGGGCTGAAAGCCCTTAAA
>JAZDEI010000320.1:0-9337 GCA_043808945.1 Fidelibacterota bacterium
TGTAAAACCACGCCGGGATCGACCGCCCATAACTTCAGAGTATGTTTCCCGGCCGACTTGAGATCGTGAACGGACGTCATGATCGTAATGTTATTCCGGACGGATTCCTGCCAGTCATCGTAGCCCTTTCCGGCGTGCATACTGACGATCTGAACCGGCTCGTCATCAAATGAGATCCTGTACCGCAAGCCCTGTTCATTTGGAAAATTCAGGGTTGGCGATAAGTAAGCCGCCACCTGAACCGCGCCGTTATTTATCAAATAGAGATCATATTCCAGACACGGGCTGTCCTTTGGCGGAATCCGGCCGGTCATCGTAACCGGATACGGCGTCATCGCCGAAAGAGTGCGTCCCAGTTCCGGAATGCGCTTCCAGGCCATTCCGTCAGTATTTACCAATCGTGAGTAATGCTCGGCCTCAATCGAGATATAGCCGTTGCTTTCGACGAACCGGTTGGCAACATCTTGGAGAGAAAGCGCCGGATTATTGACAATTGCCGTAATTACGACCTGACTTTTCTGTGGGCCACTGATTACAATCGGTATGGAATTTTTGCCAGTCTTAGCTTTTTTCCAGTCGATTTCGATCCAAATCCGCTCTCCCTGGTCGATCTGTCCGCTATTCTTACCTATCAAAACGCACGGATCGCCGGATTTAATGGTGAATTTGAAAAGGGTTTTGCCGCGATTGAAAATTTCGATGTAATGGCGCGATTGATTGAAAGGATCGAATTCCGGGAGATGTGCCTCGGATTGCGATGATGGCCAGCATTCCGCCGAGCTTTCAACGGCAACTCCCATTTCAGCCTTATCGGCAATCGTTATCTCCCTGACCTCCGGCATGGAATTACTGTCCGGCTGCTGCCAGTAGGTATAGCCGATATGAGTCTGATCCATCATGTGATTCCATTTACCATTCGCTAAAATGTGATTGTAGTAATTGGTAATCTCAGCGTCTTTGCGATAAAGGGCACGGGCTTTGTCAGCTAATTGGTTGGTCAGTGCGCGACCCTGTCCGGCATAAAGCCGGTTTTTAGCGGCCGTATAGTACAGGTCATTGAGATTGGCACAGGCTTCCGTCGGATGTAAAACCAATTGATAGAAAGCGTCGCGGTATTCGGTTGGCAAAGCTTCGTAAATACGCCGGGCTTTGCGAGCCAGCTCGTTATATTCCGCCACGACGGTTTCGGCTTCCCGGTAATTAATAAGGCTGTAAGTCTCGGGGGAAAGTAATTCCGGTTTGCGGCGGGAATTGAAGCGGGTGTACTGAGCCAGAATTTCAGCGATTTCAGCTGCATATTGAGTTCCGAATTGTTCTTCAGCCCAGAGTCTGGAATATTCCAGCAAACGTTCGGCCGGCCAATCGTCGGGATTCCAGGCATAATCCAGGAAAAAATCGATCGGAAATTCCACCGGCTTGATGTCGCCGACATTCACGATCCAGATGAGATCGCAACCGTATTCATAAGCGAGATGCATCTGTTCCCACACCCGTGATATTGGGGTGGTATTCAGCCATTTATAATTACGCGGGTCGCCGACAAAATCGTAATGGTAATAAATGCCATAGCCGCCCGCACGGGGCGTATCGGTAAGTTTGGGGAGTCGGCGGATATTGCCCCAGTTATCGTCACTCCACATTATCGTAACATCGTCGGGAACACGCAAACCAGCATCGTAATAATCCTGAACTTCTTTATAAGGCACGAAAACCTGGGGAATGTCCGTAATCTCTTTATTAATATATTTAGTAAGGATCTCGCGCTGGTCTTTGAATACCTGTTCGAGTAAAGCCACCTGCGCTTTTACATCGACACCGCCCTCCATTTGCGTGTCGTGAATACCCCGTAAACCAATGGTATAAACATTCTCGTATTGACCTCTGGCGGCAACGTTCTCATCCAGCACTTTATAAATATTTTCCCGGTTAATGTCATAACGCCAGGGTCCCATCTTCTTTGAATTCCACAGGCGAGCTCCGGGATCATTATTATATAGCAGCGGCTCGCAGTGCGACGAACCCATGACAATTCCGTATTCATCGGCCAGTTTGGGATTCAGCGAATCCGCGCCGAAGTATTTGCCCCACATCCCGGGCCAGAGGTGATTGGCTTTCAACCTGAGCAGCAGTTCAAAAACGTGAGTGTAGAATTCATGGTTGAAGCCGCCAAATCTTTCATTTACCCATCCTGACAAGGCCGGGGCTTCGTCATTGATGAAAATGCCGCGGTATTTTACCTTGGGCTCGCCGAGAGTATAACGTCCAGGCCGGATAAAAATGCTGGCTATTTTCTTCACCGGCACATCCGCCCACCAATACCAGGGCGAGACGCCAATCTTTTGCGACAAATCGAACATGCCGTAAATGGTCCCGCGTTTGTCGCTTCCGGTAATTACCAGAGCGCGCTCGACACCGGGAAACGGCTTCTCGATTGTCTGGATGAGAAATGTTTCCCATTTTCCGGTAATATCCTTGACCTCCAGTTTATTTTCCCGGATAAGTTTATCAATAACCGGGCTCTGGCCAATCGTTCCGATGATTACGACTTCCTTTACGGTTGGCACTTTGTCTAATGCAATTTCAGGTTGGGTATTCGTTACAGCCTTCAGATCGGATTGGAACAAATCGAGCGCCCGAAGAACTCCCGGAAAATCCTGCGAACTGGCGTACAACGGCGCAACTATACCAGCCTCTGCCAGAGTGAAACCACCTTCAATCTTTTCGGCAGAAATACAGGATTCGAATGCAAAGACCTGTGATGCATACGGGGCCAGAAATATTAAACTGCAGATTAGAAAAACATGCAGATTCCGACGGTGCAATCGGGAAACATCCTGCCTGATGGACACATTTTGGTTGCTTTCTGATTTCCTTTTCATTGACATCCCCTGTTTGAGCAGTCTTTTAAATATCTTAGCATAATCATTATTTAACCGATTCAATTTTACCAATAATCAGCCTTCCCGCCAAACGATATATAAGATTACCTGTTTATGTCCATGCAGTCCGGTACAGGTTGAGCGGTAAAATCGTATATTCTGAAATTACCACTGACCTGTAAAAACCCCAACAGATACAACAGACCGTCATAATAGCGATAGAGGCCATCCGGAATAGGAGTTTGCCACAACTCAGCGACGAATTCTTTTCTATCCGGATTGTCAGATGCCAGCGCCGCCACTGCATTCATAGCAACCAAACCGGCGCTGTGGTCGTTGCCTAATTTCTTTCCGTCTAAGGTGAACAGATTCCCATAAGTACCCATTCCCTGAGAATGGAAAAAATTCAGCAGGCGGTTTGATTGCATAATCGCCCAGTCATCCCTGGCAAACCAGACATAATCAAGCGCAACGTTCATCGCTACCCGCCAGGCGTCATATTGAAAATTAACCTGACTGCCGCCCCACGGCGGATTGACGGGACTACCGTCGAAACGGGCATAATCGGGAGTCAATCCTGTGACCGGATGGGCTGTTTTTTTTAAGAAGGTTCGGCTGGCGGCCGCAGTTTCGCACCAAAAAATATTTTCCTTATTTGCCCAGCGCGCCCATAATTCGTAAAAATGCGGCAAATGATAGGACGGGTCGGTAAAATCATCGGCGTTGCCGACTGGAACGAAAACAACCTGCTTCTGCTCTTTATTGAACATATTGGTAACGACCCTGGTACTATTGGAGGATTCGGTTTTATTTAACATCGCGTCCAGGATCACCTGGGCTTCCGCCTGATAATTGTAAATGCCTTCGCCATTGCCCCAGCGGGCAGCCGCCAGAAAAAGGGCCATGACAAACCATTCCTCACCGTCGGATGCCGAATTATCATCGATTTTTTTTCCATTGGTCTGACAGTGCCAGGCAAAATAGCCTTGACGTTTTTTATTTTGATGTTGCATATAGGTTTTGGTCCATTTCCAAAGCCGATCGAACTCCATTTTTTTATTTAACTGCACGGCGATCATCATTCCGTAAGACAGGCCTTCCGTGCGAACATCCTTGTATTCGATATCTTCAATGTAGGCCATATCGGGTTCTACCGGGTAATAGACCCGTTGAGTTTGATTGTCGCCATAGTATAATTGTTGAAAAACACTGTCGATTCTCGCGTTTACCCGAGCTGCGCTCAAACCCAGTAATTCCGTAAAAAGATTGGGATATTCCCCAGTGTAGTATGCACCAGTCCTGTCTGAGGCGTTAATCGTTTTATTCATATCAGAGGAGAATCCGTTACCCCGTTGAATGCAAATAGTCAGAAAAAGGATAAAGAGAAGATTTTTCTTTTTCATAAGCACGGTCTCCTGGCCAATCTTATCGTATAATTTATATCTTCATTTGATGGCATATTTTCTTACTTTGCCATAATCTAAAATGATTTAATTGGTTTCAAAGTTTTTTAAAACTGACTTTCTACAAAACCGCAATTTATTTTTCCGGCATGAAGGTCAATTTGTTCAAATGATTACTTTTTTGATGGTTTCCAGGCGAAATTGTCTGAACTTTAACTCTCTTTTTAAATATAAAATTGAAATAGGTTTACATCTCTATTATTTTTTTAATTAAATTATACACCGATTATTTGATTGATGAGAATTATTATGCAGGCATTGGCAGATATTTTACTACTCCCGATTCCGGTGAAGAATTGGTTCAAATAGCGATGTTTATTGACAGGTTTTTAGAAATTGGGAACAACCAGCGATTGTTTATAATAGCGGAAAACTATCTTGAATACAGACAATCTGCTCGCGTGAAAAAGCATGAGTGCAAAAACGCCATTTGATTTTTAAGGCTTTTTCGAGGATCTTATGAAAAAATCGCCCAAATATTTTATTGATATCTATATAAAATATTTATAATTGTTGAAATTTGATTTATTTAACTGATGCCGCATAGTTAAAAATGAACCGGGGAATCTAATGAAAAAAATAACGATAGGAGATGTTGCTAAACGAGCAGAAGTCTCCAAGGGAACGGTTTCAGCTGTTATAAATGGTAAAAATACAGTCAATCCTACTACCCGAGAGCAAATACTGAAAATAATGAAAGATCTAAACTTTCGTCCCCGCGGGATGGCCAGAAATTTAAAAAACGGGGATCATGATCGCAGTATCGGATTAATCATCAAAGATTTGAATTATCCGTTTTATACAACCATAGCCGCCGGCGCCAAAGAGTATGCTGACAGTAAAGACTATTCGGTAATTGTTGCCAGCTCAGAAAACGATCATGAATATGAGAAGAAATTTACACATCTATTTTCGACAAAAGATATAAAAGGGGCTATTATCGCGCCTCTTGTCGAAGGCATGGCGGAGATAGAACATCTCTTCAAATTGAAGATGATCAATTATCCCTTTGTCCTATTAGAACATGTCAAAGGAATCCAGGCCAATGTCGTGGCGATCGATAACCTGAAGGCCATCAAAAAAGCAGTCAAGTACCTAATAGACAGTGGCCACACCAGGATTGTCCACTTTGCCGGGCCGCCTCAATCATCCCATACCCAGGAACGGATTGAAGGTTTCAGGCATGCTTTTAGCGAAAGTCCATTGGTTTTTAATAAGGACATGATCGTATCGGTCGGATCCCGTCACGAAGAAAGCTTCGGCAACACTCTGAACTACTTCAAAAACAGAAACCGGGCGGATTATCCGACCGCAATAGTCTGTTTCAATGACCAGCAAGCTCTGTCAGTCATGACAGCTCTGAAAGAATTAAATATCCGTGTGCCGGATGACATCTCCATTATTGGCAATGACGACATTTCTTACGCCAAATTTTATCCGGTGCCCCTGACAACCATCCGGGCTCCTCAACGCGAAATCGGCATGAAGGCCGCTGAAATCCTAATCCGGAATATCGAATCGCCGATTATTATCCCTAATGAAAAAGTGATTCTGGAAACCGAATTTGTCGTCCGGGAATCGTCGCGGGTATTAAATTCCATTTAGGACGGATCGTTCCCTTTACGGGATTGTAGCAGATTTCATTTTAAAACGAAGCCGAGAGATTCGGCGCTGAAGAGGTTGAGGGCCGAACACCATGTCAGTTTCACCGCTTATTTAATTACTATCATCCTTTTCATATTTTCAAAATCTCCGGCTTTGATTTTATAGAAATAAATTCCTGAATTCAAATCCCCGGCGTTAAAATGAACCGAGTATTTTCCGGGCGGCATTTTTTTATTCACTAATGTCCGTATTTCCCGGCCTAACAGATCATAAATCTGCAACTGTACAAAACTCTCGACCGCAATTGAATAGTCGATCGTTGTTGTCGGATTGAACGGATTGGGATAATTCTGGAATAATGTAAAATCTGCCGGGAGTTCACTGTTTTGCTTAATTGCCGTAATCTCTGTTCCGGTAACGAAAGCGGCCACGTCTGAATAATCGCTTTCGCCATTTTCATTTATCGCACTGACACGCCAGTAGATGACTTTTCCAGCGCCTAAAATCCCTGACTGAAAAAGCGTGTCCGACACGGTGGTATCGACAACTATTGATGTGAAGTCACTCTTAGTTGCAACCTGTAAGTGATAAGACGTCGCTTCATCTGACGGACACCATGTGAAAAGAGGATTTCGCGTAACATCATCTAATCCAACCGGATAAGAAGGAACTGGCGGCACCGGCGGCAATGGTATTGCAACATATTCCTGCAGCCATTCTAAAGCAGGCCGCGGTCTTCCGGTATAATTCACAAGATAGGCATTCACCTTCCACATATCGTCTTCCATATACCCCCACAGCGTTATGCCCTTTACGCTGGGATGTTTCCAAAAGATCGGAAAATAGGTTTTATAATTCTCCGTTTGAACCGAATCGTCTTCTTCGTTTATATCAAATTCTGTGATATAAATCGGCAGTCCTGTATCAGCCAGACGATCCAGGTTATCTTCTATCGTTGGAATCGAATAGGTGTAGCCGGAACCTTTAAATTCAAAATAATGGCCTTGGATGCCAATTCCATCAATAAGTCCTCTTTCTTGTAAAAGATTAATGATCTCCAAATATGTATTAGTGTTGGTACTGGAATGCAGGATATTGAAGTCATTGATTAAAAGTGCGGTGCTATCAGGCATGTATTGACGGGCCAATTCAAACGCAGTGATTACCCAATCCCAGCCGGTTGCACCATCACCGCCTAAAGCTTGTTTATAATTTGCCCTATCATTAGTTCCATCCGGAGGATTGTGACCAAGCAACGGTTCATTGACCACATCTACAAAATCCATTTTCGGATAGCGCTCGCCGACAAGCCGGAACCATTCTTCAATCTCTTCCCGCTGCGAAGCGGAATCCAAATCCGAAATCCAGGATGGTTGCTGGGCGCCCCAGACTAAAGTATGGTGCTTGTAGAAAATGCCCTTGGTAAGCGCCATATTATAAATATTATCCAACGGTGTCCAGTAATAAGAATCGCGGGTATATTCCACACTGCCCCATTTACCAGCATTTCCCGGAGTCACCTGATTCCAGTATTTAGTGTAATTGGTGTAAATCGTATTACCGAGACAATTGCCTACAAATTTACTCATTCCCTCGGCCATCTGACCGAACAGGGGATTCAATATGCCTGCACTCAATAGTGTCCCGCTTATCAAAACGGCAAACAGATTATTTCTTTTCATAGGATTGGTCCGTTTCCTTTTCACTTTACTCGGCTAGGAAAGCCCCTACGTGTTTATCATTTTCGCGTTTTTCTCTCAATAAATTAGCAATTTTTTTCGGCAATTCCATGCCACTATCGAGGGCGGAAAAGCCTGGCAGCAAGCGGTAATTTTTAAGTTCGACGCTCTGAAATAAGGGCCCGCTATACTCAGGTAAATATCGGCTATTTGCGGAGAATCGCGTCTGAATTTTTCTAAAATCTTCCAGCGACTGGCAGGCAATCCGGCATTGTTCATTCTTTACCGGACTCCACCAGATCAGCGGCTGGCCAGCCGGTTTACTTCCCTGCACATAAACGTTGTAATCCATGGTTTTCATTTGGGGCTCTGTTAGTTGTTTACAGAGTGTCGACGGCTGCCAGACATACAGCAACGGGCGTGTAAAGTTCGCATCGCCATACATCAGATTGTTGACGAAAACATGTCCTTCCCTTTCGTCTACGTCGGGACCGGTGGAAGGGTGCCAGCCGAAATGATCGCCGACGGCACTGCGTTCATTGCGGGCGATGCAGGCGGTACTGTTAATAAAGGTATTGTTATAAATCTGAACGTTCGAACTGTTGAGCGCCCAGAGTCCATGGTCGCAATTGACGAAAACATTGCCAGCACAAATAGCGCCCCTGGAAATTTCAAAGAAAAAGCCGTTATCGCTCGGCCACGGCCGGTCGATGGAAAATTCATGTTTATCGTTACCGACTCCTTCGATCCAGTTATTCGTAAAAACGCCATCGACTTCCCCCACATCGTACCAAATCCCGTTTGAATATGGCAGATCGATGACCAGATTATCGTTGCAGGTTACCCGGTAACATTGGTTGAAAATCTTGACCGCGGCGGGATAATAGCCGGTAATTTGCTCGATATTGTTGCGTGTGAAAATGTTCTTCTCCAGCAATACGTCATTCGACGCAATGATGTAAATCCCTTCGGTACTGGTATCGCTGACCTTACAACTGCGGATTGTCATTTTATCTCCGCGCAGATAACCGGCCACCCGGGAACAGTAGGAAATTTCACAATTTTCGATCGTCGTACCGACCACTTCCTTGCCATGCGCGCTTTCCGGAGAAAGCCCTTCCGGTTCGGTGCCTTCGATCTCAAGCGCCCGGTAAGCATATTGCGTGAATGTGATTCCACGGAGAGTGTATCCTTTTTTATCGGATGTCTTGTCGTGACACGGTTTGGTCGTTCTGAGAAGCGCCACGTCATAGGCGGTGATTTCGACTAATTTATCTGTGGGATCGACGCCGATATAGACGGCCTTGTTGTCGTAATCAATATAATAACTGTTTTCGTCAACCTGGCCTTCCCAGCCGACGGCTTCTAAAAACCGGCCGTTCACGAATACCATGTCATTGTTAAAGCGATAGAGCGGCGTCCGCTTTTCCTCGAAATCGCGCCGCCACCAATCGTCAGGTTTGGAGGGGAACAGGCGGGACCAGGAAGTTTTCCATAATCCGTTACCCAGGTTTTTCCAATTAGTCGCGACGCAAGTTCCTTTCAGGACAGGTAGTTCGTCTTGATATGGCTGGATCGTAATGCCTTGATTCAATACCAGATTGCCGGTGCGATAAATGCCGCCCCGCAGGATAATGGCATCGCCGGTCTTCACTTGATCGATGGCGGTTTCCAGAGTTGTAGGATTCGTCAGTTTATCTCCGGCCACTTC
>JAZDEI010000321.1:0-18214 GCA_043808945.1 Fidelibacterota bacterium
ATTATACTCTGGCCAGTCTTTTGGATGAATCGGGTATTGACATCGTGCTGGTCGGCGATTCATGCGGCAATGTCTGCGCCGGTTATGATACTACTCTGCCGGTGACGATGGAGGAAATGCTTTATCATGTGAAGTCCGTGCGGCGTGGTGTTCGACGAGCCTTGCTGGTGGCGGATATGCCATTTATGTCGTACCAGGAAAATCTGGAACAGGCGCTCCATAACGCCGGACGGTTTATGAAAGAGGGCGGGGCGGAAGCTGTGAAATTGGAAGGCGGCGAACCGATTTGCCCGGTCGTGAAACGGCTAGTCGAAATCGGCATTCCGGTCATGGGGCATCTCGGATTCACTCCGCAAAGCGTGCATGAATTCGGCGGTTACGGTTTGCGGGGCGCAGAGATCCAGGAAGCGGAACAGATCAGAAAATCGGCGCTGGCCTTACAGGCGGCCGGAGCCTTTGCAATCGTGCTGGAAAAAATACCGGCACAGCTCGCAACTGAAATTTCCGCCCAGTTGCAAATTCCGACGATCGGCATCGGCGCCGGTGTTGGTTGCGACGGTCAGGTGCTGGTGACTTATGACATGCTCGGCTTATTCGATCAGGTTAAATATAAGTTCGTGCGCCGGTACGCCGATCTGGCCGGGGAAATCCGCCGGGCGACGACCGAATTTTGCACCGATGTACGCAACGGCCGTTTCCCGGACGACTCGGAAAGTTATTAATCGTAAATCAGCGTTAATCTGAAATAATAAAAACGATGCAAATTCTGACTAAGATCGAAGACCTTCGTAAAGAACTGGGTGTCTTTCGTCGCAAAGGCCAAAGAATCGGCCTGGTGCCGACCATGGGCTACCTGCATGCCGGGCATCTTTCACTGGTGGATGTGGCGAAAGATAATGCGGATGTCATCGTGATGAGTATTTTCGTCAATCCCACCCAGTTCGGCCCGAATGAAGATCTGGCGCGTTATCCGCGCGATTTTGCACGGGATGAGCGCTTGGCGCGGGAATGCGGCGTCGATTTTATCTTTTACCCGGAAGTTCCGGAGATGTATCCCGAGCCGTTTTTCACTTATATCGTCAACGAACAAATGGCGCAAGTGTTGTGCGGTGTCAGCCGGCCGATCCATTTCCGGGGCGTGACGACTATCGTCGCTAAACTGTTCAATATCGTTCAACCGGACGTAGCGGTTTTCGGTCAGAAAGATGCCCAGCAGGCAATCATCATCCGGCAAATGGTGGCCGACCTGAACTTTCCGATCAGGATTATTGTGGCGCCAACCGTTCGGGAGAGCGACGGACTGGCGCTGAGTTCCCGTAATGTTTATCTTTCTCCGGAGGAAAGACGGCAGGCGCCGGTGATTTATTCGGCACTGACAAAGGCCCGTGCCGCGGTTCGGGATGGCATGAATTCCGCCACGGAAATTAAGGAATTGATCCGGTCGACAATAGCGACCGCGTCCTTAGCCCGCATTGATTACATCGAAATCGTGGACGACCGGACGCTCACGTCGGTGGAGATCATACAGCCGGGAACTTTTGTCGCCGTTGCCGTGTATTACGGCCAGACGCGTTTGATTGATAATATTTATTTGAAAGAAAGATAATTTTACGCGATAGTGAGTTTTTGGTCTTGACAAACTCGCTCAAATGCTTTAAAATGATACGTGAATTATGACAATGATGGTGCCGCGATGAAAAAACATTATTTAGTTGTTATGGTGCTGTTGGTTTGCCTTGGGGCGACGAGCGGATGGGCTCAGTTGAAAAGCCAGATTCAGGAGTCGCCATCTATCGCAGAGGTCATCCGTATGCCCGGCCTTGCGCCGTCGCTATCGAATTTAAGCCTGTTCGATCCCAGCCGGTTTTCCATGCGTCAATCCTATTCGCTGTCGCTGGCCACTTCCGGTGGGCAATCGGCTTCGCTTGGAATGTATCAGAACTCCATGTCTTTTTTGCTTTCGGAAAAATGGTTGCTCAACACACGGTTCGGTTTTATCCATGATCCGTTGAAATTGGGCGGTATGAATATGATGAATACCAATCTCTTCAACAATCTGATCTACGGCGCCGATCTGACTTACCGGCCGAAAGAAAATGTCGTGTTCAATATCCGTTTTGACCGGATGCCATACTATTCCTCATACGGTTATCGCTATCCGTATTTCGGATATTAATCGGGTTTGGTGGAAAGAGTGCCACGTACCAGTAAACGCAAAGTAAAACGCCCCACATATCGCAGACGGAAACGCAAGCAGGTTGACCTGCAAAAGTGGTTTTTAAATCTGGCGATTTTTTCGATCTCGGTCGTTATCGTTGGTTTCATTTTTTCAATGGGCAAACGGATGACAAATTCGGGTGAAAAAGTGACTCTTTCGGCAATCAATTCTCTGCCGCCCGAAGAGCGGCCAATTCCCTATATCGTCGTTGAGGTTTTAAACGGTTCGGGAGTAGCCGGTCTGGGGCAAAAATTCACCAACTACTTACGACAAAACGGCTATGATGTCATATCGACCGGCAACGCTGACCGCTCCGATTATGATAATACAATTTTGATCGCACGCACCACGAGCGCTGAGAAATTGCATAATGTCAACACTGTCATGCTGCTGGAAGCGGACAAATTATTTCAAAAAATCGACTCGACTCTTCAGGTTGATCTGACCATCATCATTGGAAAAGATTACCAGCATTTGCCGGTTTATACTAAAATAAATGACATTGGAGAGTCGTTTTAACCCTTGGAATCTCCTCTGATAATCTCTGAAGAAAATCAATCGTACCCATTAGCTCGCCGGATCGCAGAGATTGCGGCCGATAAAAAAGCCCGCGACATCCTTTTACTCGATTTGCGCCAATTAACCTCGATCACCGATTATTTCGTGATCTGTACCGGCGAAGTTGGGCCACACGTCAAGGCGATCGTGGATGAGATCGATATGCAATTGCGCCCGGATGAAAAGCCCTGGCACACCGAAGGCTACCAACATCTCAGCTGGGTCCTGATGGATTATGTCAATGTGGTCGTGCATGTTTTCAATCCGGAAGCCCGCGAGTATTTCAATCTCGAAAAACTCTGGGCGGATGCGCCTGCTGAAAAAATCACCGATGAATCCGCGACCTGACAAACGGGTCAACTCCTTTTACCAATTAACGAGCATTAAATGATTAACACGGCCCAGGTGATCCGTTTTGCAATCGAATCCGGATTTGTTCGCGCGGGCGTCTCTCAGCCGACCATGGCGTCGAAATATGTAACCGCCTTCAAGGAATGGACGGACGCCGGCCATTCGGCTGGAATGCACTGGATGTATAAGTATTACGATTTTCCAGCCTATCTGCAAGCCCGCTTCGGTTGGGCTAAATCTGTGCTGGTCGTCGTCGATAATTATCTCCAGCCCGGAAACTGGCCGGTTGAGTTTCCGAAAGTTGCGCGCTACGCCTGGGGTGCGGATTATCACCGGGTCGTCGAGCGCAAATTAAAACGGATCTGCCGGATCATCCGGGAAATGGAGCCGGCGACCATTGCCCGCACCTACGTCGATGCCGGCCCGGTCATGCAAAAAGCCTTCGCCGCGCAAGCCGGTCTCGGATGGATCGGGAAAAATAACCTGCTAATCGTTCCCGAAATCGGATCGTATTGTTTCATCGGGATCGTTTTCCTGAGCATCGATCTGGAATTTAACGAACCGATGGCCGGGCGATGCGGAGGTTGCCGGCGCTGCTTGGCGGCCTGTCCGAACGGGGCTCTGACCGACGGATATAAATTGGATGCCCGGCGCTGTACAGCTTATCTGACGATCGAAAAAGAAGGCGAGTTTTCAGCAGCCGAGAAAGAACTTTTACACGGCTGGCTATATGGTTGCGATCTGTGCCAGGAAGCCTGTCCGTATAATCAGACCTGGACACAACCGGGCGATCAGCAATACGGTGAGAGTTTCGCGAGTCTGGGGCGATCATTGAACGACTGGCTCAAACTGACTGAAAGCGAATTCCTGACGCTCTTCCGGAATCATCCGGTCAAACGTCTGGGCTATGACCTCTGGCGCCGCAATCTCCACGCGCTGATGAAATAGCCGTTTAGCAGTATTTCCCGATGAATCTCATTTGCACGGGAATAGCCCGGCGGTTAAATTTGGGGCGATTTTTTAAAGGAGCAAAATGATCGAACATATACGCGGATTGCTGATGTCTGCGCTCCGCCAAAATGGCATTGATTACGGCGATCCGATCCAGATCGAACGGCCGAAGCAGGAGTCGTTCGGACATTATACGACCAATATCGCCCTGACACTAGCCAAGATATTACGGCAACCGCCGCTCGTAATTGCTGAGAAATTAGTAAATTCACTTCCGGAATCGGAGAATATCGCACAGGCTGAAATCAAGGCGCCGGGTTTCATTAACTTTTTCCTCAACCCGATCGTTCTGCAACGAACCGTAACGGAAGTGATCGCTGCCGGTGCGGATTACGGGAAGAATGATTTGGGATGCGGAAAGCGGGTTCAGGTCGAATTCGTCAGCGCCAATCCGACCGGGCCACTGACAGTCGGACATGGCCGTCAGGCCGTTCTGGGCGATACAGTGGCGCGGATCCTGGAATGGGCCGGTTACGACGTTGAACGCGAGTATTATTACAATGACGCCGGACGACAGATGCGTGTGCTTGGTCATTCGGTTTACTGGCGTTACCGGCAACTGCTGGGCTGGACTGGAGAATTCCCGGAAGATCATTACCAGGGCGATTATATCGCAGACATTGCCCGTGAGGTTGTAGCCAAATGCGGCGACAGTTTGCAAGAAGATCCGGATAATGAAGTATTCAAGACCTCGGCCGAGGAGGCGATTTTCACCGACATCAAAAATACTTTAAAACGTCTCGGGATCGCGTTTGATTGTTTTTATAATGAAAAGAGTCTTTACGAAAGCGGTCAGGTTAATGCCGTTCTGGAAAAGATGAAAGAGATGGGTGCCAGTTACGAAAAGGACGGGGCGATCTGGTTTCGGGCCGGTTTGTACGGCGGTTCGGATGATCGCGTTCTCTGGAAAAGTGTGATTGATGAGGCCACCTACCGATTGCCGGACATCGCTTATCATGCGACCAAATTCGCCCGCGGCTTCGATCAGGTGATCGACATTTTCGGCGCCGACCATCATGCAACCTATCCGGATGTTCTGGCCGGACTGAAAGCCCTCGGCTATGACACCTCCCGTATTAAAATCCTGATCCATCAGTTCGTGACGCTGATTCGTGCCGGTGAAAAAGTGAAAATGTCGACCCGTAAGGCGACCTATGTAACGCTTGATGAACTGATCGATGAAGTCGGCAAGGATGTGGCGCGCTATTTCTTCCTGATGCGTGGTATGAAAAGTCACCTGAATTTCGATCTCGACCTGGCTAAAACCGAAGGTGAAGAGAATCCGGTTTTTTACCTGCAATATGCCTATGCCCGGATTTGTAGTATTCTGCGGAATGCGGCGATCAAAGGCGTGGCAACCGATCAGAATTACGATGTGACCCTGCTGAAGGAGGAAGAAACGCTAAATCTGCTCAATGCGCTTTGCGAATTCAAAGAGGTCGGCGAGATTTGTGTCAACACACTCGAACCCCAGCAGATGACCACCTATTTACAGAAGGTCGCCACGACTTTTCATAAATTTTATACGGTATACAGAGTAATCACTGACGATGTGGAATTGTCGCGGGCGCGTTTGGCGCTGGTCAGGGCGGTACAGATCGTGCTGGCAAATGGCCTGGCACTGCTTGGGATCTCGGCGCCGGAGAAAATGTAGCCCGCAAATGTACCGGTCAGTGCCGATCAAAAATCAGGCCAAAAATTACCGGCGCTTGATTTAAGCAGGCAGAATCTTTAAATTGCTCGACGAAATTTGAGAAACGGGGCGTGAATATGCGAATTGATGTAAAAACAGCCGCGAAAATAGCAGACCTGGCCCGGTTGACTTTGAATGACGACGAAATTCAAAAATATGCCGGCCAGATGGAAACAATTCTCAAATATATCGAACAGTTACAGAGTCTGGATACGACTGAAGTCTCACCGTTATCGCATGTGCATGAAATGACAAACGTTTTCCGCAACGATGTCGTAAAACCGTCTCTTCCCAAAGAGGCGGTTTTTGCTAATGCCCCGCAGGAACAAGCCGGTTACTTCATTGTGCCCAAAGTAATTAAGGACACGCATTCGTGAAAGTTCTGGGGATCATCCCGGCGCGCTATGCTGCGACCCGATTGCCCGGGAAACCGCTTGTTCTCCTGAAAGGAAAAACCCTGATCCAGAGAGTCTATGAGAATGCGCGGAATTGTCAGTCAATTGAACAATTGATCGTAGCGACCGACGATCAGCGGATTTATGATCATGTAAAATCGTTTGGCGGGGAATGTCGCCTGACGCCGGCCGGATTGCCTTCCGGAACCGACCGCTGCACATTCGTGGCGCGCGACTGCGACGCCGCAATCATCGTCAATATTCAGGGCGACGAACCATTTCTGCCCAGCGAAATCATCGATCAGACCGTGCAATGCTTGCAAGACGATCCGGCATTACCGGTCGGTACTGCCGCCCGGATCGATATCACCGAAACGGAACTGAACGATCCCAATGTGGTGAAAGTCCTGGTGAACATCCGGGACGAGGCGCTCTATTTCAGCCGGTTGAATATTCCGTACCTGCGCGACCAGTCCGAGCAAATTGCTACTCATCCGGCACTGGCACATATCGGGCTGTATGTCTACCGGGCGGATTTCCTGCAAAAATTTACCCGCCTGCCGGTTTCGGTACTGGAACGGATGGAAAAACTCGAACAATTACGCATTCTCGAAAACGGTTACCGCATCAAGGTCGTGCGGACAGCCCAAAAATCGCTGGGCATCGATACTCAGGCCGATCTCGACCAAGCAATCAAATATTTGGAAAAACATGAAATCTGAAAAAATCACCAAGTACATTTTTGTAACCGGAGGAGTCATCTCCGGCCTCGGCAAGGGCATTGCCAGCGCGTCAATCGGGTACCTGCTGAAATCACGCGGATTCAATGTCACCATTCAAAAATTCGATCCTTATATCAATATCGATCCCGGTACGATGAGTCCTTACCAGCACGGCGAAGTCTTTGTGCTTGAAGACGGCGCGGAAACCGATCTCGACCTGGGCCATTACGAGCGTTTTATCGACGAGAATATGAATGCCCGCAACAACACGACTTCCGGTAAAGTCTACTACGAAGTGATCAATCGTGAACGGCGCGGAGATTACCTCGGTGCAACCGTGCAGGTCATTCCGCACATCACCGACGAAATCAAACGCCGCATCGCCGCCGTTAATCTCAATGCCGATTATGACGTCGTGATTTGTGAAGTCGGCGGAACGGTTGGTGATATCGAAAGCCAGCCGTTTCTGGAAGCCATCCGCCAGTTTCACTTCGACTCGGGCCGCGGCAATTGCATCGACATTCACCTGACGCTCGTGCCATTCATCGAAACCAGCGGCGAGATCAAGACCAAGCCAACCCAGCATAGCGTCATGCGCCTGCGCGAGATCGGCATTCAGCCGGACATTCTGCTGTGCCGATCCAAACTGCACCTTGACGAGGCCGTGCGCAAAAAGATCGCCCTTTTCTGTAATGTCATGCCGGAAGCGGTGATCGAAGCCATCGATGCCGAGACAATTTATGAGATTCCGCTCGTTTTCGATGAGCAGGGGCTGGGCGATTTAATCACCGACCTGCTGAGCCTGCCGCGCCACAAGCCGGATTTGAAGAAACTCGAAAAGTTCGTCTACGCCGTTAAAAACCCGGCGCATGAGGTGCGGATCGCAATTTGCGGTAAATATACTCAATTACACGACGCCTATAAATCGATCGTTGAGTCGTTCATCCATGCCGGCGCTGAGAATAACACACATGTCATTATAGATTGGATGGAAGCCGAAGACCTGGTTAAAGACCCATCCGCAGTTCAAAGAATTGAAGCTCTGGACGGTTTGCTGATCCCCGGCGGATTCGGCGAACGCGGCATCAAGGGCAAGATCAACGCGATTCAGATCGCCCGTGAAAAGGGCATTCCCTTCTTCGGCATCTGTCTCGGTTTACAATGCGCCGTCATCGAATTTGCCCGCAACGTTTGCGGCTGGCGCGATGCTCACAGCACCGAGTTCAATGATAGTACCCCTTACCCCGTGATCGACCTGATGGAAGAGCAGAAGCGCGTGTCCAACAAAGGCGGCACGATGCGGCTTGGCGCTTATCCGGCGGAGATCAAGGCGGGTACGCTGGCGCATGATATTTACAAGAGCACGGAAATTTCAGAGCGGCACCGTCATCGTTACGAAGTCAACAATATTTATCTGGATGAACTGGTCCGCGCCGGTTTGGTGATCGGGGCAGTCAATAAAGAACTCAACCTCGTCGAGATGATCGAATTGAAAGGACATCCCTGGTTTCTCGGCTGCCAGTTCCATCCCGAACTGAAATCGCGTATTAGCAAAGCCCACCCGCTGTTCAGGGATTTTGTCCGGGCGGCTTTACAATACAAGAAAAACCGGGGAGAACATGGCAGTATCTGTTAAGAATATTCCGATCGGAGACCGGCAGGCGCTGGCATTCATTCTCGGACCGTGTGTGATCGAGAGTCGTGACCATGCCCTTTTCATGGCCGAACAACTAAAGGCATTGTCCGTTCAAATCGGTTTTCCACTGATCTACAAATCTTCTTTCGACAAAGCCAACCGCAGTTCGATTGACAGTTACCGCGGCCCGGGATTAGAAGCCGGGCTGGCGATCCTGGCCGAAGTCAAGCAGCAATTCGATTTGCCGATATTGACCGATATTCATGAACCGTTTCAGGCGGAAATCGTCGCAGAAGTGGCTGATGTTCTGCAGATTCCGGCATTTCTGTGTCGTCAGACCGATTTAGTAATCGCGGCCGCCCGCACAGGCAAAGTCATCAATATAAAAAAAGGCCAGTTCGTGGCGCCACATGACATTGAACATATCGTCCGTAAAGTCGAATCGGTCGGCAATCACGCGATCCTTGTAACCGATCGAGGGACATCGTTTGGCTATGGCAGTCTGATCTCCGACGTTCGGACTGTGCCGATCATGCAAAAAACCGGCTATCCGGTAATTTTCGATGCCACGCACAGCGCCCAGATTCCGGGTGGCAATATCACCGGCGGAGCGCGCGAATACATTCCGTGCGTCACCAGGGCTATGGTTGCCGCCGGATGCGACGGCGTTTTTATGGAAGTGCATGACAATGTCGCGCAGGCCAAAAGCGACCGGGCAACCCAGTATCCGCTGGCCGATTTACCGAAATTAATCGGGGAACTGCTCGAACTGAGCGCATTGGTGAGGAAATTTTAATGACCTTATCGCTGAATGAGCGTCTGCAAAAAATCCGCCTGATCGTGGCGGATGTGGATGGTGTGTTCACTGACGGAGGGCTTTACATCGGAGCGGACGGACTGGAATTCAAACGTTTTCATGTTCTGGATGGCGCGGGAATCGCCTTACTGAAAGCCGTTGATTTTCCGATAGCGATCATTTCCGGACGGATTTCGTCGGCAACCTCGGCCCGCATGCAGGAATTGGGATTGGAAGATGTCCTTTACCAGGGAAATTTAGCCAAACTGGAACCGTGGGAAGCCATTAAAAAAAGATTTAATATCAGCGACGCAGAGATTGCTTATATCGGCGATGACATTATTGACATTCCCCTATTGAAACGGGCTGGTCTGCCGATAGCCGTTGCCAACGCCCTGCCGCAGGTCAAGGAATATGCGTTGTACGTTACGCAATTAAGCGGTGGGAACGGCGCCGTCCGGGAAGTGATTGGGTTGGTTCTGACAGCCCAAAACCTGATGCAGACGGCGGCGGAATCATTAACCAAAGATGCTTACAAGGACAAATAAATAATGTCGAAAGCTTATCTCGAAAAAGCCCGACAACTGCTCCGCGCCGAATCCGCGGCGATTGCCCTGCTTGAAAAACAAATCGACCAAAATTTTGAACAGGTGGTCGAAATCCTGTTCAACACCAAAGGCAAGGTGATCGTAACGGGCGTCGGCAAATCAGGCCATATCGGCCGTAAAATCGCGGCGACTTTTGCCAGCACCGGAACGCCGAGTTTTTTCATGCACGCTTACGAAGCCGGCCACGGCGATCTGGGCGTGATCTCGGCGCAAGACACTTTGCTGATAATTTCAAACAGCGGCGAAACGGACGAGATCATTCACCTGATTCCGCCTCTGAAGAAGATGCTGGTGCCGATCATTGGACTGCTCGGGCGAGATGAATCAACCCTGGCAAAAAAGTGCGATTATGTCATCGGTACGCATATTAACGGCGAAGCCGATCCTCTGCGGATTGTGCCGACCACCAGCGCGATCGCAACGTTGGCAATGGGCGATGCCCTGGCAATCGGTCTGCTCGCCAAGCGTGACTTTAAAGAACGCGATTTCGCCGGCCTGCATCCGGCCGGTTCACTCGGTCGCAAACTATTGACGACGGTCGCAGATCTGATGCATACCGGCGAAGCGATTCCATTGGTCGGTGCAGATGACAATATGCCGCGGGTGCTGTACGTAATGACCAAAAAACGCCTCGGAATTGTCGGTGTCCTCGATGGAACCGAAAAACTGATCGGGGTCGTCACGGATGGCGATTTACGACGCGGCCTCGAGAAGAGCGCCGACTTTATGAAACAAAATGCACAAAGTGTAATGTCCAAAGATCCCAAATGGATCAAGCCGACCAATCTGGCCATCGAAGCCCTGCACCTGATGGAAGAATTTTCGATTACCAATCTGTTCGTG
This sequence comes from Fidelibacterota bacterium, assembly GCA_043808945.1. Taxonomy (GTDB): domain Bacteria; phylum Fidelibacterota; class UBA2242; order UBA2242; family UBA2242; genus JAGNGI01. The sequence goes on from JAZDEI010000321.1 coordinate 10,832, forward strand.
TTCGACGGTGAACGCGACAGCAAACCGGTCGGAATTATTCAAATTCATGATATTTTAAGATACGGAATAATGTCTTGAAAAGACTACCCGCTATATTACTGATTGCCTTTATCGGCTGGAACTGTTCGGATGTTGCCAACGATGAAACCACACCGACCGAACGGCAATACCCGGATCAGGAAATCTGGAATTCAGCGATCACTTTGACAAAAGATGGTAAAAAACGGGCGATCGTTCATTCCGCTCATCTGACCAAATACAACGACCGGGCATTCATTAATATGGACACGGATGTCGCGGTGGATTTTTATAATGAAGAGGAACGCCACCTTTCGCACCTCACTTCGCAAACCGCGACGGTCAATGAAAACACGAACGACCTGTTCGCCAAAGGCAATGTAGTGGTTGTTTCGGATAGCGGTTTGACCCTGTTAACTGAGGAAATGCGCTGGGATCACCGCAAGGAGCGCATTCTTTCAGAAGTGTTTGTCACTTTCGTAACTCCCGAGGATTCTTTGACCGGAGTGGGTTTTGAATCCGACTCGGATTTGAAAAACTGGGTAATTTTTAAACCATCCGGCGTAACGAACCGGGAAATGAAATATTAAGCCGATGGATTCAGACATTCAGCCGAAAATCAAAACCTTAAAAGGGCAGGATCTCGTCAAGGTCTACGGCAAACGGAGAGTCGTCAATTCCGTCAGCGTGGAAGTTGCCAAGGGGGAAGTCGTCGGACTGCTCGGTCCGAATGGCGCCGGTAAAACTACAACCTTCCACATGTTCACCGGGATGATCAAACCAACCAACGGCAAAGTTTTTCTCGATGAGCAGGAAATCACCCGTCTGCCGATGTACAAACGCGCTCAGCTGGGAATCGGATACCTGTCGCAGGAACCGTCCGTTTTCCGCAAATTGACCGTCGAACAAAACCTGATGCTGGTTTTGCAAACTCTCGGGATCAGTCGCCGCGAACAGAAAGAGCGTCTTGAAAAACTACTCGACGAACTCAATATCCGAAAACTGCGTAAAAGCCGGGCGGATACGCTTTCCGGCGGCGAACGGCGGCGGACGGAAATCACCCGCGCCCTGATTACCAGTCCCGATTTTATTCTGCTCGATGAACCGTTTGTCGGAGTCGATCCGATTGCGGTCGAAGATATTCAGAAGATCGTGGTCAGTCTGAAAGACCGCAACATCGGTGTCCTGATCACCGACCATAATGTCCACGAAACCCTATCGATTACGAACCGGTCGTATTTAATGTTCGAAGGTCGCATCCTGAAATCCGGCACTTCCGAATATTTAGCCGACGACGAGGATGCCCGCCGTTTATATTTAGGAGATTCTTTTAAACTTTCGCGATGATTCATTTAAGCCAATTCCAGGTCCAGAAACTTGCTCAGGAACTACGCCTGACGCCCCAACAGATACTGCAATCGACTATTCTGCAACTGACCACCCTGGCACTGGAAGCCCGTGTGATCCAGGAATTGGAGCAAAATCCGGTACTGGAAGAAACGACACCCGAATCGGCCAGCGATTCCGAAGAGGGCGGCCTGAATAATGAGGCGGATAACTCCGGCGAAGACGACATCAACTGGGATGAAATCCTGCCGCAAAACGATGATTACGAAGCAAAAGAAGAATTCGATCCGAACCGTAAGACCAGCCATTATATACAACCGGCACCGAGAAGCCTGGTTGATTATATTTTTGAACAGCTAAAACTGCATAGTCTGGATGCGGACGAAGAGAAGATCGCGGCCGAGATAATCTGGAATCTCGACGATCGCGGTTACCTGGGGCTGCCGGTCGAAAATATTGCCTTCGGACTGGGTTTGCCCGAAAATAAGGTGCTGAGAGTTTTGAAGGAAATCCAGGAACTCGATCCGCCCGGATTGGCCGCCCGCGATTTAAAAGAATGCCTGCTGATCCAGCTCGAACAAATTCCGGATTCCGCGGATGCCAAACACGTTATCGAAGAATTATTCGACGACTTTGCCAATCATCGCTACCAGAACATTATGAAAGCATATGGCTGGGACAAAAACAAGATGCAGGCCATTCAGGATATGATTACCAAATTAAATCCGCGACCGGGAGCGGCCCTGAATATGCCCGATCCTAATTACATCGTTCCGGATTTGATAGTCGATAAAGTCGGCGGCGAATATATCGTTGAAGTCAACGATTCGCGCGTCCCGGAATTACAGATCAGTTCCAGTTATCTGGCAATGATCACCAATGGCGCGAAGGTCGATACCGAGACAAAAACCTATTTGAAGAAAAAAATCGACACCGCCAAATGGTTTATTCAGGCGATCCAGCAAAGAAGGATCACCATGATCCGCGTAATGAAAGCGATTATCGCCCGGCAGCGCGATTTTTTTGAAGATACCAACAAACCTTTAAAACCGATGATTCTGAAGGACATTGCCGAAGACATCAATATGGATATTTCGACTATCAGCCGGGTCAGCAACGGCAAGTACGTGCAACTGCGTTCCGGTATTTACGAATTAAAATTTTTCTTCAATGAAGGTATCAAAGACGAGGATGGTGAAGAAATCTCGACCCGCATCATTAAGGAAAAATTAAAAGAACTCATCGAAGGCGAAGATAAACAAAAACCGCTTAGCGACGACCAATTGTCGAGTTTACTGAAGAAGGATGGTTATCTGGTTGCCCGCCGTACCGTCGCAAAATATCGCGAGCAATTGAAAATGCCGGTCGCCCGTCTGCGCCGGAAGGTATAAAGTTTTCGGATAATATCGGCAGGAGGAAAAATGGCCGGGAATAAAGTACGTTTCAGCAACCATGAATATGAAGTGGCTAATATCTATTACTGGCTGATCATTCTGATCGCTATTATTCTGGCGCTGGGCGTGACCGCCCTGATGTCGTTTTACACGATTGCGCCGGGCGAGAACGGTGTCGTGGTCCGGCTCGGCAAACTGCATCAGGTCAATGGTCCCGGTGTTCACTGGAAAATGCCGTGGGGTATCGACAAATTAAGACGAATTAAAGTCGATTATCAGTACAGTGCTGAATTCGGTTTTCAGCCGGCCGCCGTGGACAGCAACCAATCGGCGACTGTCAGCCCGTATTCGCCGGAGGCGCGTTTGTTGACCGGCGATCTGAAAATGATTGATTTACAATGGGTGGTGCACTATCGCATCCAGGATCCGGTGGCTTATCTGTTCAATGTCGACGATCCGGAGCAGACGATCCGTGCCGTTGGCCTGGCCGCCATGCGTACCGCGGTTGGCGATTTTTCTTTTCACGAGGTGTTTCAGACCGAACGACGTGCCGTGGCCAAGCGCGCTATGAATTACATGCAGGCAAAATTCGATCAATATAATCTCGGCGTGACCGTCCAGCATGTGCAATTAAAAGAAGCCAGTCCGGCTCTGCCGGTACAGGAAAAGGTGCAGATCGCAGTCGAAAAACCGATTGCACCAGCTAAACCGATTGTTACTGGCGATTCGACCAGGATCGATTCCGTTAAAAAGGGCTGGTAAATCCAGCACCGGGGAAAACTCGTGATGTCAGGAAAATTAAACCAAAAACAATCATTACCGGAGGCACCGGATGAGTTCTAAATTAATCGTGTTATATTTGGTTTTGGCGTTAATGATCTTTGGTCTTTGGAAATCGGTCACCATTCTGGATGAAACTCAGCAAATGGTGGTTACCCGCTTTGGCCGGATCACACAGGCGCCCGTTACGACGGCGGGCATACAAATGCTGATACCCTTCCTGTCAGATACATATATTTACGGCAAGCAGTTGCAAAGTTGGTGCGATCATCCGGTGGAAATGCCGACCAGGGACGATAAATATATCTCGATTGAGGCTTTCGCCCACTGGAAGATCAGCGATCCTGTCCGGTTTTATCAAAGAGTGACCACGCTCGCATCCGCCGATGAACACCTGACCGATCTGCTGGAAGGAGCGCTTCGGGATGAAGTTGCGCGCTATTCGCTGGCTGAATTAGTCCGAAGTTCCGGCCGCCGCATGGATGTGACCGTCATTAATAATATTCTCAAAGTTCCGGAAAAGAAACCGGCTTATTCGATTAAAGGCCGGCAACCGGAGATTATGGCGGCTATGTTTAAGAATGTGACAACCGCGCTGGATTCTATGCAGTTAGGGATTCAGGTTGTGGATATTAATCTGAAAAGTATAAAATTTATCCGGACTATCGAGTAAAAACGGAGATGCCAATGCAGGAAAGCAAATTGCCCAGAATCATCGCCACCACCGTTATCGGCGTGCGGCGTAACGGCCAGGCCGCCATGGGCAGTGACGGCCAGGTTACGATCGGTAATACGATCATGAAGCATACGACGAAAAAAGTCAGAAGACTTTTCAATGATCAGGTGGTTGTCGGATTCGCCGGGGCTTCGGCCGATGCCATGGCTCTTTTCGACAAATTCGAAGGCGAACTGGATAAGTACAAAGGCAATGTCAACCGGGCGGCCGTCGAACTCGCCAAAATCTGGCGCACCGATAAATATCTGCGGCAGTTGGAAGCCCTGCTGACTGTGATGAACAAGGAAACGATGTTGATCATTTCCGGGACGGGCGACGTGATCGAACCGGATGACGACATTATCGCGATTGGCTCGGGCGGTGCGTTCGCGACGGCTGCGGCACGCGCACTTCTGCGCCATACTCAACTGACCGCGCCCGAAATTGTCGCCGAATCACTCCGCATCGCGTCGGAAATCTGTATTTATACCAACAGTAATTTTACAATTATAGAACTATGAACCGCAAAGAACTGACTCCGCGAGAAATCGTCCGCGAACTGGATGCCTATATCATCGGCCAGGATAAGGCCAAGAAAGCCGTTGCAATCGCTTTGCGTAATCGTTGGCGCCGACAGCGTGTAAAAGGAGCGATCAAAGAAGACATTTTACCGAATAACATCATTTTGATCGGACCGACCGGTATCGGCAAGACCGAGATCGCCCGCCGGCTCTCCAACCTGGCCGGAGCGCCTTTCGTCAAAGTCGAAGCCTCCAAGTTCACCGAAGTCGGCTACGTCGGCCGTGACGTCGAATCAATTATCCGCGACCTGGCCAGCATCGCCGTCAATATGATCAAAGCCGAACGTATGTCGGAGGTCAACGGGCAGGCTGTACGGATGGCTAATGAACGGATTCTCGACATTCTCTTGCCGCCCGGTGAATCGACTAAACATGCGGAAGTAGCCGAGAGCATCGTCAAGCCTGACGAAAAATTTAACCGCACCCGCGAAAAATTGCGTGAAATGCTGGCAAAAGGCGATCTGGAAAAACGCCTTATCGAAATCACGATCCGGCAGGGATCACTGCCGATGATGCAGATTTTCGGACCGGCCGGTATCGAAGAAATGGAGATGAACCTTTCCGAAATGCTTGGCAGCGCCTTCCCGCAAAAGAAAAAAATCCAGAAAACCAGCGTTGAGGAAGCCCGCAAAGTTTTTATCCAGGAAGAAGCCCAGAAACTGATCGACATGGATACGGTGATACGCGAAGCGATCAACCGCGTCGAAGAAACCGGCATCGTTTTCATCGATGAAATTGACAAAATTGCCTCCGGAAGCAATCAGCAGGGAAGCGGCCCGGACGTTTCCCGCGAAGGTGTTCAGCGCGACATCCTGCCGATCGTCGAAGGCAGTAACGTTCAGACCAAATACGGCGTGGTGCGGACGGAGCATGTGCTCTTCATCGCGGCCGGTGCGTTTCATGCGAATAAACCTTCCGACCTGATTCCGGAATTGCAGGGCCGTTTTCCGATCCGGGTCGAGATGGACAGCCTCGGCAAGGACGATTTTATCAAGATTCTGAAAAATCCGCGCAATGCTTTACTGAAACAATATGCCGCTCTGCTCAAAGCCGAGAAAGTCGATCTGCAATTCGATGAAGATGCGGTTGAAGAAATTGCTCAGATCGCGGCGGAAGTCAACGACAAAATGGAAAATATCGGCGCGCGCCGCCTGCATACGATTTTAACGACTTTACTGGAAGAAATTCTCTACCGCGTCCCCGATAAGGAGATTCAGGATGTTAAAGTAACCCGCGCTTTCGTGCAGGAAAGGTTGCAGAATATTGTCCGCGACCGCGATTTAAGCCGTTACATTTTATGATTTATTTAATGTCACCGGAGGGCTGATGAAAAAAGATTTTTTACATGTCACTGATTTCTCGACGAAAGAAATTTGGGAAGTTTTTGAGTTAACCAAAAAACTTAAAGGTTATGTCAGAGAAGGCAAGGAATACATTCCCCTGAAAGGCAAAACTCTGGCCATGATCTTCGCCAAACCATCCGCCCGCACGCGGATTTCATTCGAAACCGGTATGACGCAACTCGGCGGCCATGCCATTTATCTCGGACCGAACGATATCGGAATCGGCAAACGCGAAGCCATCAAGGACATTGCCCGGGTCATCGCCGGTTATGACGACATAATCATGGCGCGCCTGTTTGAACACGCCCATATTTTGGAACTGGCTGAATACGCAACCGTTCCGGTTATTAACGGACTGACCGATTTTAATCATCCCTGCCAGATTATGGCCGATATTTTCACTGTGCTGGAACATCGCGGCAACCTTGACGATCTGAAAATCACCTTTGTTGGCGACGGCAATAATGTCGTCAATTCGTGGCTCGAACTGAGCATGCGCCTGCCGTTTCATTTCGTGCTCGCCTGCCCGCCGGGTTACGAACCGGATAAGGATTTACTGGATAAAGCCCGCCAAACCAATCTGAGCCGCATCGAAATTTCACATAATCCGGTGACTGCTGTGGCAAATGCTGACGTCATTTATACGGACGTATGGGCGAGCATGGGTCAGGAGGCCGAACAGGAAAAGCGCAAACGCGATTTTGCGACCTTCCAGGTCGATATGAATCTGGTGAAAGCCGCCAAACCGGATGTTCTGGTCATGCACTGCCTGCCGGCGCACCGTGGCGACGAAATCACTGATGATGTCATGGAATGTCCGAATTCAATTGTCTTCGACGAGGCCGAAAACCGCATGCACGTTCAGAAAGCCATCATTCACAAACTGATGGTTGGGAAAGACGTCCTTTAGTAGTCATACAATGGTCATTCGTCCCGATTGGCATCGGGACGGTCATTCATATACATTTTAGTCATAAATTACAGAGATGCGTTACAGTGTATCTCCTTACTTTTCTTTTTGAAAAGATAAGGTAACAAAAGAAAACATCGGCTGTAAAGAATCGCCGGCCGCTCGTATTACAGCGCTGAAGAAATTTATACGCACTTTGAATCAACTGGTTTAGCAAAGACGGACGAGGGACATACATCAATTATATTTCCCGGACTTTTGTGACAGAGCAAAATTTCTTCTTAACGCGCCGCGT
>JAZDEI010000322.1:0-2333 GCA_043808945.1 Fidelibacterota bacterium
CAGAAACAATCTGCATCAAAAAGCGACCTGGATCGCACTGAACTTGCCAAAGAAAAGACCGGTGTCTTTACCGGCATTTATGCCATCAATCCGGTCAATAGCCAAAAGATTCCGGTCTGGACTTCCGATTACGTTCTGATGTCTTACGGAACCGGCGCGATCATGGCGGTGCCCGGTCACGATCAGCGCGACTGGGAATTCGCTAAGAAGTTCGGCCTGGAAATCATTGAGGTCATTTCCGGGGGCGACATCACCAAAGAAGCTTATGTTGGCGATGGTGTGCTGGTCAATTCACAATTCCTTGATGGTTTGCATGTCGCTGATTCTCAGCGCAAAATCATTGATTGGTTAACCGAAAAGGGCATCGGTCAATCCAAAGTTCAGTATAAACTGCGCGATTGGGTTTTTTCGCGCCAGCGTTACTGGGGCGAACCATTTCCGCTGTACTTTGACGATAATAATAATATTCACCTGATCGATGAATCGAAACTGCCTTTAGTATTGCCGCCACTCGAAAAATACGAACCGAGCGGCACCGGTGAATCACCCTTAGCAAATCTGCCGGAGTGGATTGATTTCATCGATCCGGTCACCGGTAAGCATTGCCGCTATGAAACCAACACCATGCCGCAATGGGCTGGTTCCTGCTGGTATTATCTGCGTTATATCGATCCGTTCAATGTGAAAACATTTTGTGATACGGATAAAGAGAAGTACTGGATGGCAGTCGATCTGTATATCGGCGGGGCAGAGCACGCTGTTTTGCATTTGTTGTATGCCCGTTTCTGGCATAAAGTATTGTTCGACCTCGGATATGTCTCGAAGCCCGAGCCATTTATGAAATTGGTCAACCAGGGCATGATCCTGGGTGAAGACGGCGAGAAAATGAGCAAATCGCGCGGTAACGTTATCAACCCTGATGAAGTCATCGGCAATTTCGGTGCGGACACATTCAGGATGTATGAAATGTTCATGGGACCGCTGACGCGCGTCAAACCCTGGAGCACTTCGAGTATCGACGGCGTCTTCCGGTTTTTAAACCGGGTCTGGAATATATTTATGACCGAAGAAGGGAAGATCAACCCTGATATTCAGGATGTTACGCCGGACTCGTCAACCTTGTCTTTACTGCATAAAACCGTCTTCAAAGTCACGGATGACATCGAAAATCTGCGCTTCAATACTGCCATTTCCCAGATGATGATCTTCGTTAACGAGATCATCAAACTGCCGGTCAAACCGCGGTCCGTAATGCAAACCTTTGTGCATTTGTTGAATCCGTTCGCGCCGCATCTGACCGAACAGATCTGGAATCTTCTCGGCAACGAACAAAGTCTGGCCTACACAGACTGGCCGGCCTATGATCCGGATTTGATCATAGACGAACTCGTCACGATGGCGGTGCAGATCAACGGCAAAGTGCGCGGGACCTTCGAGATTGCCCGCGATTCCGCCGACCAGGACTGCATCGACAGCGCTATGCAGCTCGAAAATGTCAAGCGTCATATCGAGAACCTTACGATCGTTAAAACCGTTGTCATTAAGAATAAGATCGTCAGTATCGTCGTGAAGTAAACATTTTTTCCGAACGGCGATTTAAATACCGATAAGTAAATACAAAGAAATATACTCCGGAATATTATTTTCCGGTGTTTTTCTAATATATCAGCGCTTGCGTTTGTAAAAATAATGGATTAAAATACATAAGAGGTGTTGGAAAATAGTGAAAACGTAAATACACGCTATAAAGAGAAAGGAACTGCTTAGGTGGAAGAACTGCATCAATTAATCCATGAACTACTTTGTACGTTACCAATAAAAAAAGAAAATACACTGATTGATCTTTTTACGCGATTAGGTTATGATTATCAGCGAGAAGACGGCCAAATAATTATTCAGAAACTTGCTCGATCACAATCGGAAGTTGTCGATAAAATAGAATTCTTTGCAGGATGCGGCGACTTCAAAATTTTCTGGATTCGTCTTAAACCATCTGAATTACGCAGAACGGACGAACGGATTATTCTGAACCAGATAAATCAAAAGTATCCCTACAATCTCACCGTTTTCTCGAATTCGGATGATACGCATTGGGATTTCATCAATGTGAAATTGGTCGCCGATAAAACCGAAGAAAATCAAAAACCTGAAAAGCGAAAATACATCCGCAGAATTCGGATCGGCGATACCGAACGCTTACATACTGCGTCCGAAAGGATCAGTCACCTTAAAATACACAACGAGAAGATTTCTCCGCTGGCTTTGCAAAATCAGCATGATGAAGCTTTCGATGTCGAGCAGGTTACGCAGAAGTTTTTCGAAGAATTTGTCGA
>JAZDEI010000323.1:0-9800 GCA_043808945.1 Fidelibacterota bacterium
ACTAAAAATTACTCAACCACCTTCGCCTTTTTATCTTTGGTCTCAGAGTCCGGCTCGGTCTTGGTCGTTTCGGTGGTTTTGGTGTCGGTCACGGCCGGTTTGGTTTCCTTGATCTCAGCCGGTTTGGCAGGAGAAGGTGTAACCTTCGGCGTATCCTTTGGCTTTTCCTCAACCTTCTTCCCTTCAGAGTCGTCGGCTTTTTTCACTTCCTGGATTTTCGGTTTATCCGGCTTGACGACCGGTTTTTCGATCGGTTTCCTTTCCGGTTCGCTTATTTGTTTATTCGCCGGGGTTGGTTTAATTATTTTCTGCTCTTCCTGAGTATCTTTCGGGAACTCGAATTTCTTCGGTTCGTTCTTGCCACGTTGCGCCTGATAGGTGTCATACTTGGTGGCTTTCTGCATAATCCCGATTGATTCTCCGGAAGTCTGAGTTTCACCCTTCACACTACCGGGTAAGTTTGACAATTTTTCGGCCACGGTCAACTCCTGATCGTATTTGGCGATCGCCAGAATCTGTTTTTTCAGGTCGTTACTTTTATATTTACCCGCTGAAGTAGTGACATTTTGCAACTGGCGTTTGAGTTCGGCGCGGGTTTCGGCAATATTCTCCGTCCCGGCGTCGGCCATCACGGACTGGATTTCCTTTGAGGATTGTACGAAGGCAATTCGTCCGCTGACGTATGGATTGCGGTACTGTTCGCGGACATTTTCATCGTTAGTGATCTGAATTTGGATCGGAACACTAGTCGTTACGCGGTCGCCTTTATTAACGACATCGTCATAAGATAATGTCAGGTTAGCCGCCTGCTGAGTATCATCGATCCGACCGGTTACCCGCAATTGAAATGTAATCGTATAATGATCGTTGGAGAAAACGTCTCCGAGAGTCACGGCGCTGCGACGCTCTTCCGAATTGAAAGTGAATCCAATAACATTTTCGACTGTGATTCCCGGGGCGGTTTCGAGATCGATCCGGACATTCTGGGCGGCCATGGCCAGCAGGCCGGTCATTTCCCTGGAAAAAATAACGGGAATCTGCTCAGGCGAATCGATGAAATAGTAATTGCCCTTGCCGATGTCGGCCAATCCCTGGAGCATATCTTCATCAAAATCGGCGCCGACACCAAAAGTCGAGATCGTCAAACCATTGGCATTTTTCTCACCGCAGATTTCCCGCAATTTATCAGACCGGGTGATCCCGGTATTGGCCAAACCATCCGATAATAATAAAACCCGGTTCACCTGCCCGGTCTTTAGATTCCTGGCGACTTCGGCATAGCCCTGCAACATTCCGCCGCTCAGGTTGGTCGATCCGCCGGAAGTAATGTCATTAATGGTCGAGATTATTTTACGTTTGTTGGTAATCTTCTGAGCGGGAATCACGGTCTGGACGTTGGTCTCGTAGGTTATCAATGAGATTATATCGTTGTCATCCAGATTATTGACGACGAATTTGGCAGCAGTCTTGACCTGTCCGAGTTTGTCTTCCGAGGCCATACTGCCGCTTTGATCGAGAACCAGCGCAATGTTCAGAGGTATACGTCCCCGGCGCGGCACCTCTTTCGAATAAATATCGACCTGTAAATAAAGCGGCAGGTCACTGCCGTTCAGCCAAAAAGGTTGATCCAGAGCCGTTTCGACCGATAGAGTCCGGTCTTTGAAATAGATCGGCGATTCAATCGTGATTTCCGGATTAATTGGCACCAGTTCACCGGTCAAATTCCGGATAATTTGCTGGGCCAGTTCATCGGTTCCCCGGATAATTTCATCTTCCGACAGCCAATCTTTCATATCGGCCAGAATTATTTTGCCGCTCGCCACATCCACCAGACGGGCATCGATCCGATAAGTGCTGCCTCCAACAATCAGACTGCCTAAAAGGATTGCATTAGCTCCCGCCATTTCCCCGACTTTGGCGGCTTTATTTTCATCGATGATCCCGGACAGTGAAAGCTGCATTTCGTCCAGAATTTCCTGAAGTCGGGCCCGTTCAATAACCGAGATTTTCGGACATAATGCCAGGTCGGTCATCATCACCTGCGGAATTGCCTTCTCAAGATAAATCATATCGTCTCTGCCCGTCAGATTCTGAAAATCAAGCACCGCAATCCGCAGATCGGTTTGAGCCATCAACCGGCTGAATAATAACGCACAGAATAATGCCAAACGGAATGAAATAACTCGCTTGCCTAACATATAATCTCCTTCACCTGATTTATGTTTTTATATGTAAAATCACCATAAATGGACGATAGAACAATTGATTTTAGGATTTCTCTAATCATTTTTCATATTGTATTTTCTACGCAATCGACCTCAATATAGTTTCAGACTTCCCAACCCACCGATCACTTGCACAATAATTCCGGGAAATCAGAGATCGACAGGATTTCAGCCAAAAAACAAGAATTGCGGTCGAGTTTTTACTCATTTTTACACGTCGAAGAAATTCCAACCGTTATATAATTCGTCTTACCTCATATTCAGTTGCTGGCGAATCCAGGTCATCCGGGATTTGTAATTTTCGGCTGGCAGACCGTGTCCGGAGTATGGATAGGCGAGGTAACTTTTCTGACATTTCAAATTGTTATAGGCTGCAAAATTGATATGCGGCGGGCAGGTTTCATCCATAAGTCCGACAAGCATGAAGACCGGCGCTTTAATTTGCGGTGCGAGGTTTTTAATATCGAAATAACTTAATGTTCGAAAGACCTCTTCCCAATTCGTTTCCGGATGATCGGCTACGTACTGTTTGAATTCATTGCCCGGCCAGGTCGCGACTTTAAAATAATGCGGAAAATCTGACAGGAACGGTACGCCCGGAACACAGAGACGGATACGTTCCGGATCGAGTGCGGCCGTCGCGAAAGATAACGCCCCGCCCTGACTCTGTCCCTCGACAATAATACGGCTGGCATCGACTTCCGGTCGCGAACACAGGAAGTCCACTGCCCGCACGCAATCCATATAAGCGCCCCGATAGATATATATCTCCTTATTTTTTAAACCGGATAACAGGTAACCGGGAAATCCCGGATTGACATTGTCGCGGCTGTTGCCGTGCCCGCGAATATTTAATCCGAAACTGATAAAATCATCATCACTTACCAGGCTGGTTGGTTGCATAACCGAACCATATCCCTGAACATGTAGAAAGGCCGGGTATTTCCCGGGCTTTTTCGGAGTGGAATACCAGCCGCGTACCAGCACATTCCCGAGCGAACGCATCTCTACCAAATAATAATAGCGTTTTTCTGTGCAGAGACTGTCCTTACGAATCATTGTAAATTGCGGAGCAACAGCTGCCAGTTCTTTTTTGGCTTTCTCCCAGAAGGCAATAAAATCAGGTTGCGCATCGACCGGCGAGAGTACCTTTTCCAGATCAACGGCAAAGGCAAATTTGTGCATTTTATTCCAGTTCTGACTCTCGAAATATACGGAACCAACGTAAAAGCCTGGCTTTAAATTCCTGATATTGAAAACGACGGTCTGAGTAGAACCGTTTTTAATATTCATCGTCTGAGTTTGAGAGGTGATTTTCTCGCCGAAATCCGAGCTGACTTCCAGCGAAAGTTTACCCTCGAAGGTTTCATCGCTTAAATTTTGTAAAATAGCCGGAATTGCGACTTCGGTGACATTTTTCAGAACATGATCTGGTTGTGCCAGGCCTATCCCGATTTTGAACAAGTCGGCAAAACCTTTGACTGCCATCTCGGCCGCCGTCCTGTACATTCCACCGCCGCCGCCGCCGTCATAAACCCGGACTGCAATTGTATTAGTTTGATCCCAGAGTACATCGGCAACGGAGATTGTATATTCGCGATCCATTGCATAAGCACTGATATAATTTGGCGGGAAGTCTCCCGATTGCCCGATCAATTTGCCATTGAAATAAGTGGCATCCGAATCATCGACACGGCCTAACCTCAGCAGAAAGCCACCCTTTTTAGCAGCCTTCTCCTTTAAAGTCGATGGAATAACAACGCTGAACCGATACCAAGCAAATCCGTCCAGATTATCGTAACCCTGTTGTTCCCAGATTTTACCGGTAATGATCGAATTCCAGTTCGAATCGTCAAATTTAGGATTAGCCCAGGCAAGATCGTCACCGACTTGAAATTTCCATCGTAATCCGACCAGGTTCTGGGCAAACAATACCGATGTAATTACCAAACAAATCACAAGCCCGAGTGCAATTTTTCGAAAAATCATGTCATCCCTCTTTTCGAGCAATTAAAATATCCCGTTCTTAAATCCCTCTATAGATTAACTCTTGTGAAAAATCACTATACGCTAATATAATTCAAAACCGGAATATTTTACCAGTTCAAATATCGATTTTTTATATTCTGGAAATGTTCGCGAAAAAATCTGAGGCTTTTACGATCAGCGAGAACTTTATATCTCGATCTGGAGGGCAATCGGGCAGTGATCCGAGCCTTGCACTTCCTTAAAAATGTTAGCGGAGCGGACATTGCCGATAAACCGTTTATTGACGAAAAAATAGTCGATCCGCCAACCGATGTTGCGTTCCCGCGCTCTGGTCAGCGGACTCCACCAGGTGTAATAGCCGCCCGCGTTGTTAAATAACCGGAAGGTATCGTAATAACCATGGCTGAGAAATTTGTCGATCCAGGCCCGTTCTTCCGGCAGGAAGCCGGAAATCTTGGAGTTTTCCCGCGGATGCGACAGGTCGATCTCGGTATGAGCGGTATTGACATCGCCGCAAATGACGATATTCCGACCGGCGGTATTCATTCCATCGACAAAATCCAGGAAGACATCGTAGAAGCCTAATTTGTAACGCAACCGCTCTTCAGACATTTGCCCGTTTGGGAAATAGATATTGAATAAGACGAAGATATCGTAATCGGCGATTAAAATACGCCCTTCCGTGTCGTATTTTCCGATTCCGAATTTTCTGTCGACGGAAACAGGTTTCAGTTGTGAATATAATCCGACTCCACTGTAGCCTTTTTTTGCCGCCGCACAAAAATAGGAATTGTAGTCATCGATATTAATTAATTCCGGCGGTAATTGGGATTCTTCAGCCTTTGTTTCCTGAAGACACAGAATATCCGGGCGGATTAAATTCACCCAATCGATAAAGCCTTTTTTATGGACTGCCCGGATACCGTTTACATTCCACGAGATGAGATTGAGAATCATAAACCTCCTAAAAGATTAATGACTGGTCAAAACAAAACGCGATACCCTTGCCATGGTTAAAAAATCCGCCGATCTGCGCAAAACCCCAATCAAAATGATAATGATTGAAAGCCAGGCCGCTGCCGAATCCCCATTTGAATTTATCGGTGCCGCCAACAGCCATTCCGGCTCTGACTGGCAGCCAGGGAAGCGGATAATACTCGCCGGCAACCGAAAACGCCGGTAAGGTCGCGGCCGCCAGGTCGTTACTGAAATATTGGCGGTAATTGGCCATTACGTGCAAATTGCTAAGCACCCGGTATTCAAAACCCATGAGCAAATAAGCCGGATAGTTCGACGAGAAACCGGAAATGGCATAGGTCGTATCTTCTTTAACACTATCTTCAATCAGTGAGTCAGCAATATCATAATCGGAACTTGGGATTTCGGTAAAAATGGAATATTCAACAACTTTAGCATCTTTAATGCCCCAGTGCACAAAACCGATAACATTGTTCAAGGCCAGATTGGCCGTCATTCGTTTATTAATTATGGCCGCGGCACCTAGATCAACTGCCAGACCGGTTCCGCCAATCCCATACTGACCTTTGACACTGCCATCCAGAACGACTTTATCTTCATAAGTGGTTGCGGTCGCACTCAGATCGTCAAATCCGGCATAAGCCGCACCGACCAGGATTTTGGCAGCCACTCCGACGGCTAATTTATCGACGTAGTTATTGATGTTAAAATCGATATAGGGAATTTTCCTGATTTCCCAGCCATGCGCCGCCCCGAGCGTCACGACCGACTGTAATTCCAGGTCGGTATCGCTCAGGTCGATCGCTTCGCCAAATTCATTACCGAATAAAGCCAGATGAAACAACGATTTTGGGGCTACGACTTTACCGGTTACCTCGGCGCCGAGTGTGAAAGCCCAGTCGTCAATGGAAAAATTCACAAAGCGCATCTGCACCAACGGATTGATATTGATCCCGTCATCCGGAAAATATGATAGAAATTTATCCTTGGCGGCGTCATCCAGATATTCCCCGGTGAAGAAATATTTGTTCAATACCCAGGGAGAAATGGCATCGTTACTGACCTGCAAAGCCGGAAACGGCAATAACGGAATCACACCAAAATTGAGGTTTAATTTCGGATTATCATAAAGGCCGAGATTGGCAGGATTCCAGCCAATAACATCGCCGCCGCGCGCTAAGGTGGCGTAGGCGCCTGCCAAACTGATGCTGCGAGGATTCATATAAAGCTGGGCGTATCCCTGCGATACTGTCGCTAAAACTATTAATAGAGTTAAAAATTTATTCTTATTCATTAGTGCGCTCCCTGCTCATCCCGATTCGCGAAATCGATCAGGCCGTTAATCGTACCGTATACCAATATCTTCAGTTTTTTACCACTCAGGAAGCGCGAATTGACCGGATTGCCGGCCGCGTCGGTCATTCCTTTAATTTTAAATTCGGGCTTGATGTACAGGGAATCTGAGAATAAAGCGATCTGAGACTCGTTTAATTCAATGGTTTCGAGAAAGGTCGAATCCGGCAACAAGTTGATAACGGCCAACGTGTCCGGATTATAATTCGGCCCGGCTTCGAAGAGCAACGTATCTTTAGCTGCTAACAATGTCAGATCGCCGCCGATTTCCAGACCGTTTTCGATCTGGGCAAAGATTGTAGCGCCTTCGATCTGTTCCGGAATACCAGGGTCATCGACTAAGTCCGCGTCGAAGTCCATCGTAGCATTTTCAGTAATCTCCATCTCGAGCGGAACCGAAATGGACATATTCCCACGCACGTATTGAGCGGTGTCGACTGCGCCGCTGCCGCCTATCAAAGCGTATCCGGAAGCCACAATTCTTTGCGGTATGATATTGATTAATTCCTCTGCGTCAGGAATAACCACGGTCGGATCGTCCGTAATGATCTGGTGAACTTCTTTCCGCACGGAATCGCCGGCATTATTATAGGACGTAATGACCAGGTTCAATTCGACCGGCACTCCAATATTGGTATCAAAATCAATCAGCATCTCGACGTTTTGTAAATTGATGCCACTCATCTCTTCCGGCAGAGCGCTGATTTCCTGTTCGACCGCATCAATATCGACACGCACGGTGTCAATATAACCGCTGACGGTTGAAAATTTCATCTCATTCAATTGCATATCCACATCGATTTCCTGGCTCATTGTAATCGTCATCTCTTCCGAAGACGGTATGCTGATAGTCGAGGTGTAATGAATTACCTGGTCAGCGTTCAGATCGGTCAGGGATAATTCAAGAGCATAATCATCGAGCGGAATCGTCACTGTTACCGGTGTTGAACTGCTTGACAATTCAACATTCCGGGATAATGGTTGTCGGGTAGTGCGGTGAACCAGTTCGTGGATGACGAATTCGACATCGGCGATTACTCCGATGTTATTGGTAATTGTCAGCACCAGATCGCCATCCGAGATTGCAGCCGATGACAACTTGGTTTCTTCTTCAAGTACGACCGCATTTTCCTCGACAATAGCATCCTGATTGAAATAGCCGGTAATACTCGAGAAGGACATTTCGGTCATTTCTATATCGACATCAATGGAATCAACTAAATTATATGAAGCAATTTCACCGGAAGGAGTTGTGGTACGTGTGCTGTAAGTAATGTACTGACGAACGCTGTCGGTATTGATTTGTTCGGACAGGGGTCGAAGCACGTAATTACTCAGGTTAATATTAACAGTCGACAGACCGCCCGGAATATCCGATTCGATAGAAACCGGTAAACCGTTAGTATTCACTAATTCCGGAAAATCCAGCACCAGGTGCGGAATTCCGGTAGCGCTTTGATTGATATTATTTTCAAATGTAATGGATAATGTGCCCGCCGAAATCTGCGCCATGCTTATCTGAGCATCCGAGTCAGTATTGATTTCACCGGTCTCGATGATGTCCTGTGCCTCAATAACACCTTCAATTTCAGAAAAGGTAATATCAGAACCGGCCGTGTCGCCGTATATATCCAGATCGACTTCGACCAGGTCGTCCGCCGTAATGGTGACTTTTTCAGGGTCGCTCGGAAGCGTCCGAATCGTATATGAGTAAATTATTTCCTGCGCAACCAAATCCATTTCAAGAACGTTATCAGTCAGATCATATTCCTGTTCCGTAGTTTGATTGGCCGGCAAATACATCGTCCGGACAAAGGTTTCTTCACTGCCGCTTGAAACAGTTTTCAGGGAATTGATCGTGAGTTCGAGATTGGCATCGACCGGTAAACCATTCTGAACGTTAATGCTCAGTTTTCCATCCCGGATCACAGCCGACCGGACTTTATTGGTCTCTTCGGTATTTAAAGCAATCGAACTGGTCGTGTCGATCGCCTGTTCTGGAACAATTGCATCTGCGGAATAGACTTCCAGATTTTTAGCCTGGACAGCCACCACGAATGAGGAATTCCGGGTATCCGAATTGTTCGTGATTTCAACCGCACCCGATCCACAGATCACACCGGTGACGCGTACAATAATGGTAGCCGGTAAAGTTTTATTGATCAGGCTAATCGATTGCGAACCGGATTGTCCGGTTAATAAACCCGTATCCCAGACCGCAATCGCCGAATCACCATCCGTTCCAACGATCGTAGTTAAATCGGCTTTGAGCAGGCGAACATACACCGGCTGTCCGAGTTCAATTACTAAGTTGTTGGTGATATTGATTTCGAGGGCTCCGTTAGCGAAATCGGCATTATCAAAATCGTCAAAGGTTATTTGCCGGTCGATCGCAGGAAC
The DNA here is from genome assembly GCA_043808945.1 of Fidelibacterota bacterium. Classification (GTDB taxonomy): domain Bacteria; phylum Fidelibacterota; class UBA2242; order UBA2242; family UBA2242; genus JAGNGI01. The sequence continues at coordinate 8,946 of JAZDEI010000323.1, forward strand.
CGCCGTACTTTGTCCAATCGTTGTATTTGAACCATCACTGACACCGCCAAGATCTATGACATCCGTAAAATAAATCGGATCGGTTACTTCACTTTCGGTATCATCGAGAAAAATATTTCCAATAGTGTTGCTGGTATTATTCACGACCGGATCAACGCCGATTTCGTTAAAAGCAATCGCGTACTGTTTCTCATTACCGGTAACGGTGACATCATCCACGCTTTGAGAAATTGATTGCGAAATGTCATCAATATTCAATTTATCTCCGACGAGTACTTCCTCGATCTCGATATTGTCTTCATAAGCGAAAATCGAGTCTCCGGCTGTGCCATAGGGAATCTTTATAATCAGGGAATCATCCAGTAAATCATCAACCGTCACGATCTCATTCATAATTGGAACATTCAACTTGACAGACCAGCTCGGATAATCCGATTCACTGGGCATTTTCATATCGCAAAAATGGAATAAAAATACCCCCCCAATCACTATAACTATTTTGAACCTATTCATGACACTCCTAATCTAAATTCAAAAATACTGGCTGATTTTACACCATTATTCGCAACGGTACTGTGATATAAATCTCAGGACGTTACCTGAGGTTATTATCTACCAACTAATTATACAATTAGTATTCTATTCTTGATAAAATATATTTGTTTAGTTAATGGTTTGGAATAATTGGCTAATTTTAGCCGCGATTCCTTCAGCATCCAGCCCAAGATTTCTCAGTAATATTTCCCTGGCTCCCTGTTCAATGAACCGATCCGGAATCGCCAGCAAATTGATCATCACATGCATGTTCTGATTGATATAATATCTTGACACCTGCTCACCAAATCCGCCGATAAT
>JAZDEI010000324.1:0-5128 GCA_043808945.1 Fidelibacterota bacterium
TTGCTGTAATGGTCTGTTTTTGGACATCAGCAATCAATCGATCTGGCAAAAGAAAACGGTAACCAACAATACAGCGACGCTGAATAAAGATGAATTTGTTGGAGATGTCGCGGCGCTGGTATTCCCGACGGCTTATGTTGCCTATAAAATGGACAAATTAGTTCTATCGGCTGGATTTATGCCGATTGGCGGCGGCGGCAGTGCGACTTATGATAAAGGCTTGCCATCGTTCGAAGTCCCGGTTTCGGCCATGAAGACCTTGTTAGCAGGTGCTGGAGTCACTGATTATAAACTTGATGTAAACTTCGAAGGTTCTTCGACCTACTTAGGTATGCAGGGTGGTGTATCCTATAAAATCAATGATATGATTTCGGTTTATGGTGGCGCCCGTTATGTTATGGCCAACAACAGCTATACCGGTTATTTAAAAAATATTCAGATCAATCCTGCTTCTGCTGGTGGTTCTTTCATTCCAGCGGCGACTTACTTTACTCAATTATCGACACTGGCCTCTGGAGGTGCGAGCGGTGTACAGCCAATTATTACTGCCGGTGGTGGCGGCTATACTTTAGCTCAATTACGAGGTGCCAGTATGATTACAGTGGTTGATTCCGCAACGATAGCTGGTGGTTTAGCTCAGTTTGGAGTACCTGCAGGTCAAATCACAGCAATGACTGCTACTCAAATTCAAGCGACCTATACTGGTATTGCTAATACCATGACCGGGCATGCTGATGAGACCGCCGACAAAGAAGTCGATGCCAAACGTTCCGGCAGTGGCATTACTCCGATCATTGGATTGAATCTGTCGATGAAAGATTTGAATGTCGGTATTCGTTACGAAATGAAGACCACGATGGTGATGGAAAACGATACCAAACCAGGCAAAGATGCTGGACAGGCCGCTTTCGCCGATGGCGCAAAAATCGGTTCCGATCTGCCTTCCCAGTTAGCAGTTGGCCTATCCTATAAAATGGGCAAGCTGAAACTGATGTCGGATTTCAACTATTTTGGCAATACGGGAGTGGATTGGGACAGCGCCGAAGTCAACTTCGACAATGGTATGGAATTCGGTCTCGGAGCCGAGTACTCACTGACCGAGAAATTAAAGATCAGCCTGGGAGGTTTGTACAGCAAGTCGGGTGCTACTGACGAATCCCAGAGCGATATGGATTTCAATCTGGATACCTACACGATCGGCGGCGGATTGCTCTATGCAGTCACACCCAAAATACAAGTTAATTTGGGCGCGTTGAACACGACCTATTTCGAAGGACAGAATGCCTTGAAGACCGAAAAGTACAATCAGACTACTTTTGGTGTGGCATTTGGCGTCCAGGTAAAACTGTAAGAAAATATGCTGGATTAGAGAATAATAGGAGGAGTCGCTTTGGCTCCTCCTATTTCATTTTGAGGATATTATGAAAAAAGGATTCTCAGTTCTCGTCGCAATTATCGGTTTGGTGATGATTTCCCAATCGCAGGCCAAGGAGCGAACCGGCTGGGGCTGGGGCGGAGTCCCGGCCATCAATTACAATGCCGACGAAGGTTTTGGCTATGGGGCTATCCTGGATATTTTCAATTATTCCAAAGGCGGATATGCACCGTATTATTTGAAAATCAACAATCAGGTGTTTTTCACTACCGGAGGTAAACAGGATCATGCCATTTTCTTTGATTCGCCCTATATACTTGGAAAAGGGATGCGCATTACCGGCCGGATCCGCTATAAAAATGAAAAATACTTTCCTTATTACGGATTGGGTAACGATGCGGAGTACCATGCCGACTTTGTGGAAACGGATGACGATGGCAATAGTCTTGACACACTGCATGGCAAGCACTATTACACGCTCAAATCCGAGCAAATCATCTTTTACACTAACGTCCAGAAAGCATTAAAATATCGCGAAGACGGACGGCCATTGATTTCGGCTTTGGGCGGATTTGGCTTATACCGGATTCACTCCGGACAGAATTACAATGAAGGAATCAAAACTAAGTTCGTGGAAGATATCGAGACGGGTATTCTGACCAAAAGCGATTCCGAGGACTCGTTCAATGATTTCCTGAAATTCGGACTGGTCTACGATTCGCGTGATAATGAACCGGCGCCGAACAGCGGCGTTTGGACGGATATCGTGGGCGAATGGTACACCGGATTGATCGGCAGTGACAATCAGTTTCTGCGGCTGACTTTAACCGACCGGCGCTATTTTACGCTTTTCAAAAACATGGTTTTCGCCAACCGTTTACTGGTCGAGAATATTTTTGGTAAAGCGCCGTTTCAATTGTTTTACCAAATGGGGAGCTCATTCCGGATTGACGAAGGTGTTGGTGGTTACCGCTCTATCAGAGGCGCTTTGAAAAATCGCTATGGCGGTTCAGCCAAGTTTTTAATGAATACAGAATTGCGCTATCGTTTCTACGAATTTCAGTTCGCCAAACAGGATTTTGCTTTGACGGCCAATACTTTCTTTGACTTCGGGCGGGTTTGGCATGATACCGATTCGGAAGGCGGTCTGAAGAATTTGCATTCCGGGGAAGGTTTGGGCTTGCACATTGCCTGGAATGAAAACTTCATCGTTTATGCCGAGAAGGCTTTTAATAAAGAAGCCGGCAGTCCGTTGTACATTGATATAGGATTCCTGTTCTGAGTCTAAATTGGAGGTTGGAGATTGAATATTTGACATTTCAAAATTCAAATTTCAAATTTACCCGATTGCTCAGCGGGAACTGTAAAGTGACTATCGACTGACAATCGAATGACTATAGAGAAGGACAAATAATGCCATTAATTAAAGACAAACAGGTTTTCGGCTGGACGATGTACGATTGGGCTAATTCGTCTTTTGCCACGACGGTAATGGCGGGATTTTTCCCGGTGTTTTTTAAAAGCTACTGGAGTGCCGGCGCAGATGTCAATGTCAGCACGGCTATGCTGGGCTATGCCAACTCAATCGGTTCGCTATTTGTTGCTTTCCTGTCTCCGATCCTGGGAGCGATTGCCGATCAGAGTTCGTCCAAAAAACGATTTCTGATTTTTTTCGCTTATCTCGGTGTGTTGATGACGACCTGCCTGTTTATGGTCGATTACGGTCAGTGGTTGCTGGCGGCTTTTCTTTACGTTCTCGGCTCGATCGGATTCGCCGGGGCCAATACTTTTTACGACGGATTACTGCCGGATATCGCTTCTCCGAAAAAGATAGATTATGTCTCCGCGAAAGGTTTTGCGCTCGGGTATCTTGGCGGCGGATTGCTGTTTCTGGTTAATGTTTTATGGTACCTTAAGCCAGGCTTGTTCGGATTTCCTGTCGAACAACGGGCTTTTATTCACCAGCCGTTGACGAAAGATGCGGTCGTGATTCAGATTGAACCGAACCGTGATTTTACAATTCCGCAAAATCAAAACATAGGTCGGGCGACCGTCTCGAGTGAGATCGTTTTACCGATTATGGGATTGACTTACCATTCTGAGGATACTGCCGTAATGCACCTGCAAATACCGGCTCAGATCGATCAAAAATATATTGAGAAGCTGATTACGTTCGGTAAGTATAAACGCGGCGAATTACTGTTAGCCGATTCTATCAAAGGCGAATACGTCATCGCCGGACTTACCCAGCGCCTCACGAAAACTGATTCTGCCAGGATAATTATTAAGAATCCGATCACGTACAGGGGCTTTCACGATCAAAATATTGAGGGTGTTGCTGGTTTGGTCAATCATATTGGTAAGACTTCGATCACAACCGATTTTTTAGCGCCGGCGCGGGAGTATCTGCCGATCCGGATCAGTTTTCTTTCGGTCGGTCTGTGGTGGGCGATTTTTACCATTCCGCTGATAAAATATGTTAAAGAGTCGCGGTTGAAATCTGCATCTTCACAGAAAAAGAAATACTTCAAATTGGGTTTCGGCCAGTTGGTCCGCACGTTCCGGCAAATTCGGCATCTGAAAGTAGTATTTTTATTTTTAATGGCATACTGGCTTTATATTGACGGTGTCGATACTATTATACGAATGTCGGTGGATTACGGAATGTCGATCGGTTTCCCATCGAGCTCGCTTATCGTGGCGCTCTTAATTGTGCAGTTTGTCGGTTTTCCGGCGGCTCTGATATTTGGTAAACTGGCGGAGAAATGGGATCCGAAGAAGGCGCTTTTCGTAACGATTGCAGTCTATCTGGGAGTAACGACGTATGCCGTTCTGATGAAAGATGTCAAGGAATTTTACATTCTGGCGATTGTGATTGGTCTGGTGCAGGGTGGTATTCAGGCAATTAGCCGTTCATATTACTCACGCCTGATCCCCAGGGAACAAAGCGCCGAGTTTTACGGATTCTACAATATGCTTGGAAAATTTTCCGTAATATTCGGTCCATTTTTAATCGGAACCGTTGGTTTGTTGGTCAGGCGTGCCGGATATTCGGCCAATCTGGCATCGCGTGTTGGGATTGGTTCGATTTCAATCCTGTTCCTGGCTGGCGCGATATTTTTATATTTTGTCGACGAGAAAAAGGGACGAGCAGAAGTCGAACATCTGCACTCATTAAATTAGAATATTAAAGTACGATCTTAATTTAATTGGCCGGAAAATACTCGCATTAAAATATTTCTACCATTTCCTTAATTTAGTAATTAAATTAAGCCCGCTTTTTAGGGGCAGTGTAAATAGGTAGTGTAAGGTATGGGGCGACAATCTTTTGGTATTGTGGTAGTTTCTATCCTAGTTCTGTTTTGCGTCGGAATTCTTTTCGTTGGACAGGAGTATTCATCAAACAGCAAATTAGTAACTGTCCGTATCAGTGGCGTTACCGACGAGCACTCGGAGCAACGTGTCCGCGATTTGATGAATATGGTAGTCGGGATTGAAACCGTAATCCTGGATATTAATGCCCGGCTATGCACGTTCCGTTATGATTCTTCAAAGACTAATTATGAAGCAATCGAAGCCCAGTTTTTGGCACTTGGTCTAACGATCAGTCCGATTTCACCAATCGATTTATCCGGCGCTAAACGAAAATCTCCCGACCAGAAATTGATCAGAATCCAGTATTCTGGGTCTAGTCAAAATAGATAGTCATTTCTTTTAATAACGAATGCCGCAACCGTAACAGGGCGCGGAGTC
>JAZDEI010000325.1:0-2728 GCA_043808945.1 Fidelibacterota bacterium
ATCAGGGGATTTTCTTAAAAGAATATGACGCCAGGGAATTGAACCTTAAGGTCGGTGAAATGCTCCGGATCAGTGAAATTATCGGTGGATTCGGAATGGCGGAAAAATCTCACGGTCAAGGCGGTTGGGCGCCACTTAATCACCTTGAGTTAATTTCAGAGTCAAACGATAGCACCGGCAATTGAATGAAAAAGAATTTCAGACTCTACGGTCAATCACCTTATAATATCGCAGTGTTACATGGCGGCCCGGGGGCACCCGGTGAAATGGCCCCGGTAGCGCGCAAACTCGCCCGAACTTGCGGCGTTTTGGAGCCGCTTCAGACCGCTGATTCCGTCACTGGCCAGGTCGCCGAACTGCACGCTGTTTTATCGAAAAACGCTTCCCTGCCCGTGACTTTGGTCGGCTTTTCGTGGGGCGCCTGGTTGGCGATTTTCCTGACCGCCCGATTTCCGGCGCTCGTAAAAAAACTGATCCTGATCGGCACTCCACCTCTTGAACCGCATCACGCAGTCGGGATAAACGGCACCCGGTTGAAACGATTGAATCGAAACGAACGGACGATGCTCGATTCCGCGTTTCAGATAATCAATGATCCATCGGCGCAGAACAAGTCTGAAATTTTCGGGCGGATAAGCACTTTGCTGACCAAAGCCGACACCTTCGATCCGCTCGAAAGCGAACCGGACGTAATTGAATTTCAGGCCGAAATTTACCGAAAAGTCTGGACAGAGGCTGCGCAGTTACGCCAGACCGGCCAATTGCTCGCCGATGTTCGACGAATCACCTGCCCGGTCACAGCCATCCATGGCGATTATGATCCGCACCCGGCCGATGCGATCCGACTTACTTTTCCACAGTTGCTTAATGACTTCCGCTTTGTCCTGCTGGAACAGTGCGGGCATCGCCCCTGGCTCGAGAAACAGGCCAGCGAACGATTCTTCGACATTCTGAAAACGGAAATGACCGTTTAGAATTCTGCTTCCCCAAACTTGTCCGATGTAATTAATCCTTTACCGTCCAACAAATTAATTGACATTTATTGGCGTCCGAATGTATATTGTTAATGAGAGTAATCGAAAAATGTTTGAAGGAGGCCCAAAATGAAGCGATTTTTCATCAGTCTGCTGACTGCGCTTTTTATTGGCTCTGTCATCGGGCAGGGTTCTGCTCCACTGATAACGATTCCCGGCAATAATCTGAATTTCGATTTTTCATATCAATCTCCTTTTTGGAGTGACCAATTCTTATACCACATCTGCTGGGAAAATCAGACCGATTCAGTGTCCACGATTTATCTCAAACAGGTTTATCCATCGTTAGGAAATGACATCGTGATTTACAGCGATACGTCCTATTCTCAATTACCCCAAATTACTTTCCTAGATGATGAGTATTATCGGATCGCCTGGCTCAATCGCTCAGGTGATTACTGGCGCATTTTATCACGAACATTAAATGGCGATTCACTTGGACAGATAGTCATTATCTGCGATTCAATCAATAGTAGCGAAAGTTTTTCAATGAACTACGCCAGAATCGCCTTCATTGATACTGGACGTATGTATATCAAAGCATTTCTATCCAATATTGATGGACATGAAACGCCTATACTTGTAGATAGTGGAAATTGTTCCAACCCGGTGCTGACAGATGAAGACGCGGGAAATTCTACTACCATCGTTTATGTTAAAGAAACAGATGGAGTCCGAAATATCTATAGAGCCTATTACAGGAAAGAAAATAACATACCAACATGGTCAATTACACAGGTTTCGTCCGGTGAAAATGATATAAATCCACAGTGGGGTCTTAGTCATACGGAAGACATTGTTTATCAGTCTAACGTTGATGGATTCTGGCGAATTCAACCAGAAGAATTATTAAATCTACCTGACAGTTTATCCTACAACTGTGCCAATCCTCGTTTCTTCCGTTATGAAAAATTAACTAAAAAAGCATCGGGGAATTATACCCCGTTTTTTGTCATTTTTGATTCTGATTCGATTCCCGGTAACCGTGAAATCTTCTGGAATTCTGTCTTTGATTATTTAGAAATGTATCCTGATATGATCAATCTTTCCAACATCGCCGGTGACGACCGCAAGCCGCAGGTTATGGCAACCGGAGATTCCCTGCTCTATTTCTGGGAACACGAAGCTGACGGAAAAACCGATATCTGGTGGTTTAAGGACGAGTTCAATCCGGATTACGGCGCAGTTCAACCATCCGTTATTCATCCCGATAATTACACGCTGGATGGCAACTATCCCAATCCGTTCAATCCATCTACCTATATCCGGTTGAAGGTTGATTCCGAGATTAACCAGTCTCTAACCATAAAAATCTATGACCTGAAAGGCGCTCTTGTCCGCACGATTCCATACCGGATCAGCGGCGCTGGCAATTACAACATTCCCTGGGACGGTAGAGCCGACAACTGTCGCGTTCTGCCGGCAGGCATTTATCTGTATCAGGTCAGACTGAACGGCAAGACGATGCATGGGAAAATGATGATGGTGAAATGAACGGAACACGCATGCAAACCCCTTTTAACAGAACGTACTACCGATCAGGCCGATTAATCAAATTTCTTTCGATTCTCTCTGTTTTATTTTTTCTGCCGAATTATTTGGCTGGTATTACTTTTAAAGTAATGTATCTGCCGCAGGGTCATGTCATCGATGCAATTTCCGGCTATGGCTACAATCCAAGCGCTCTGGCAACA
>JAZDEI010000326.1:0-3308 GCA_043808945.1 Fidelibacterota bacterium
CGGGCGGCCGAACGTTTCAGATATTCGATACCATCTTCCAGGTTATTAATATAGGGTAATGTCAGGGTGCGGATATCCGGGCGGAGCGACGTCGCCTGTTTCAGCGATTCGAGCGCCAGGGCGATGCTGTTTTTATCAACGGACAGGTTGGCATCGTTGACGTACCCGGCGGCGATTTTCATCAGGTAAGGATCGACGCGTTGCCGGATGGGTGGATAGTTCCTGATGGAGTAATCGAAATATTCGATGGCTTTTTCCCAGTAGCCGTATTCGGTGAAAACAGCCCCGCGGTGAAAATAGATCTCACTGCGGTAACGACTTAACAGATCGGCGCTCTGCGGCAAGTTCAGTTTTTCGACCTCGGTCAGTAATTTCTCGGCCTGATCGATTTTATTGATCGTGATAGTCGAGTCCATCGTGCGGACGAACCAATCGGTGATCTTCTGGTAATTCTCGTCGATGCGGGCCAGTAACGTCAGATTGCGGGTGTTTTTGGCTTGTTCCAGGTATTCGACCGCTTTAGTAAAATTCTGAATCGTAATGAAATTTTCAGCCAGCACGATTTCCTGATAGGGAATGCGTTTGTCACATTCCTTGAGCATCCACCTGGCCCTGAAAAGGCGTGGATGCCGGCGGTTGTTACTGATGAACTCCTCGAAAGTAGCTTTGGCCGCTAAATAATCACCGGATTTGTACAGTGCTTTGGCTTCATCGCCGGACGTGCGGCCGCCGCCCAGGTTGGAATTAAATGCCAGCGAAATGCCCAGGCTATTGAAATTGACTTTCGAGATCGGGCTGATATGGTGCGGATCGTGCAGGTCGTTGAAATCGCCATATGTGTAGCGAAGTTCAAGACCGTAGCCTTCTTTGATCTTGTAGCCGACACTTCCCAGAAATTTAATACCGAGCGCGAATGAATAAGTATGCCCTTTCTGATAAAGAAAATATTCGTCTCTGAGGGTTTTATAAGCCGAACCATAAGCCTGCCCGTAGCTGAAAGTGAAATAATTGTAAACGGCGGGCGACCACTGAAAGATCACCGATTGATTGATATTGAACTCGTAGAATCGTGGTTGTAAATAAAGCTGATCGTGGGAATTAGGCATGTTCTGCGGCCAGGCGTCCGGAATAGGATAACGGACCATCGAAAAAGCATATTTGGCGCCAATTCCGGTCTGGAAATCAAACAAATTCTGCGGCAATATAAAAACCGGCCAGTTGAATTTGAGCAGTTCCAACTCGTAGCTGTTCATTATGCGGGCATAGAATGGATTATAGTCGTCGTAACTGCTTTCAGTGCTGTCGAAGTAGAGCGGCTGAGTACCGATGCCGAAAGTCTGAAAGCCGCCTTTAAGTTCGAAAAGGGTCAGTTTGAGCGGAGTGCGGTATTCGGTGGGATTCCGGAAAAAGTCGGCGATCTTGAAGTACCATTGCGCGGCGGAAAAAGTACTGAGCGTGCCGAGCAAGACTAATAATTGGATCAACCGTTTCACGGTCAGAAAATAATCATCCCCCGCGAAAAAATAAAGAGGATAATGGAACTTAGTGAGTTTTACGCTGAAGTAAGGCCATTATTGAAGATTATGGAAATCCGTCATAGTCGGACACTCGGTTATTCACCGCGTCCGTTTACTTCCATAGTTCCACCATCATTTTTGGATATGATTCGCTGTACTCATGGTTTTAATGTCAAACCATATAGTATGCCGAGAATAAGCATTTCACATAATCCGGTAATAAGAGTGTAAAGCAGTGCTCCGATCGGCACAGTGAACATCATCCACTGCGAAGCGGCGTACATTACAACCCGGAAAAACCAGGCAATTAATGCGAAACTGATGCCCTTAAATATTCCGGTTTCACCCGGCAGACTTTTATATAAAAGCAGAAATAGGCCTGCCATAACAAATCCGTAAATTAGATCGATTAAAATTCCGGCCGGAATATTGATGGCAGTTTTTGAGATCGGTTTATAAACCTCATAAAGTCTTTGTGCAAGAGGATTGGCATTAATGAAACCATCCATCGTACCAAAGAGGATACCACCAATAATGCTCACGATGAAATACCTGATCATTGTTACCTCCTTTACCATGTTTAACTCCCTATTAAACATTGTACTGCTAATCGAATCCTGAAACAACGCTAAAATGCTAAGCAATTCTGTAAAGAAATGCAAGGGAAATTAGGTACGAGTTTATAGTTGCTCATTACGCCTTACGCTGGCTGAGCGCAACGAAGTCCCGGCTTTACTCGTCACACGTCACTTGTCACGCGTTACTCGTCATCCATGTTGAGTTACTTTTAAAAACTTCGCCGGAAACTTGTTACCGGGACAGGCGTATAGTAAATTCACGGCGTTTGACAGAGAGATTGGAACAGATTGAACAGAATTTTTAAAATATTAATAGCCGTCTTCGGAATAAGCATTGTTCTCTTCGGGCAAGCGAAAAACAATTTCGGCCAGTTCACGATCGCCCGACTGAAATATGACGGTGGTGGCGACTGGTACAGCAATCCGAGTTCATTGCCGAATCTGCTGAAATTTCTGCAAGCCAACACGAATATGACAGTTGCGCCGGAGGAGGCGCGCGTCGCCGTCACGGACAAGGATTTTTTTGCCTATCCGTATCTTTACATGAACGGCCACGGCAATGTGCGTTTTAGCGACGAGGAAGTTCTGCGATTACGGCAGTATTTACAAAGCGGCGGATTCCTGCATGCTGACGACAATTATGGTATGGATCAATCCTTTCGGCGCGAAATCAAACGCGTCTTCCCCGATAACGACCTGGTCGAGTTGCCGTTCAGTCATCCGATCTATCATACCTTGTTCCAGTTTCCCGGTGGTCTGCCGAAGATTCACGAACACGACGGCAAGCCGCCACAGGGACTCGGAATTTTCTATAAAGGCCGCTTAGTCGTGTTTTATACTTACGAGTGCGATCTGGGTGACGGCTGGGAAGACCCGGAAGTGCATAACGATCCCGACGAGAAACACCAGGCGGCGCTCAAAATGGGCGTTAACATAATTTTATTTTCATTGATAGAGTAAAATGAAAGACAGTCAGTCCACCGTCAATCTGATCGATCGAAAATTAGCCGGTTTGCGGCGGGCATTTGCCATGCATGTTCTGCGACTTGGTATACTTAAGGCGTTGATCCTGATCCTGAGCGCCGGTTTTCTGGCTGTCGTGATCGAAGGCTTTCGTTATTTCAGCGGGCCGGTGCGTGGCGATATACGTTTTTTCTTTGTCGCTTTCAGCCTGCTTTTTCTAAGCATACCGCTTGTCTGGTACCGCCAGATT
>JAZDEI010000327.1:0-3317 GCA_043808945.1 Fidelibacterota bacterium
CGGATTCTGATCGAAAAAAACGAAAGCGGCGATCTGCGCTCGGAAGCCACGGTTCGGATGGAAGTCAATAACACCGTCGAGCATTCAGCGGCAGAAGGCGACGGACCAGTCAATGCGCTGGATAATGCCCTGCGAAAAGCCCTGACCAAATTTTATCCTGAGATCAACGAAATGAAGTAATCGGCTTATAAAGTCAGGGTACTGGATCCATTGGCCGCGACTGCCGCCAAAGTCCGGGTTTTGATCGAATCCACTTCCGACGGAGACACGTGGGGCACGATCGGAGTATCGGAAAATATCATCGAAGCCAGCTGGCAGGCCCTAACCGAAAGTATCTCATATTACCTGATGCGCCAGCACGAAAAAAAATCCAAAACCGAGGAGTAGAATGATGTCTCTTAAAAGGATCGTAATTTTCGATACAACTTTGCGGGACGGCGAACAGAGTCCCGGCGCTTCCCTGACGGTCGCCGAGAAGCTCATCATTGCCCGGCAGCTGGCGCGCCTCGGAGTGGATGTGATCGAGGCTGGTTTTCCGATTGCCTCAGAGGGCGACTTTGAAGCCGTTAAACAGATCGCACAGAATATCGAAGGTCCGGCCATCTGCGGGCTGGCGCGCACGCATACGGCCGACATCGACCGGTGCTGGGAGGCTGTCAAATATGCCGCCAAGCCGCGCATTCACACTTTCATTGCGACGTCCAGCATTCATCTTGAGAAGAAACTGCGCAAGACCGAAGCCGAAGTAATCGAGCTGGCACGCAATGCCGTGCGACACGCCAAACAATATTGTCAGGATGTGGAATTTTCACCGGAGGATGCCGCGCGCACTAATCTCGATTACATGTGTGCTGTGGTCAAGGCCGCCCTGGAAGCCGGCGCCACGACCATTAACATTCCCGATACGGTCGGCTATGCCGAACCGGATGAATTCGCCGGGCGCATTCGTTACCTGATCGGGAAAGTCCCCGAAATCAGGCAGGCGGTCATCAGTGTGCATTGCCATAACGATCTCGGGAATGCGGTCGCCAATTCCCTGGCTGCCATTCAGGCCGGGGCTACTCAGATCGAAGGCTGTATTAACGGGATCGGCGAACGCGCCGGCAATGCCGCGCTGGAAGAGATCATTATGAACCTGGCCACCCGCCAGGATTTTTTCAACATCGAGACCGGCATCGATACGCGCGAGATTTACAAAACCAGCCGCTTGGTTTCCAACCTGACCGGCCTGAGTGTTCAGCGTAATAAAGCCATTGTCGGGCAAAATGCCTTTTCGCACGAGGCCGGAATTCACCAGCACGGCGTTTTGAGCAGTAAAAATACTTATGAAATAATGACACCGGAAGAGGTCGGCTGGGAAGGTGAAAACCTCGTGATCGGCAAGCACTCCGGTAAACATGCCGTCGCGGCGTTGCTCGAAGAGGAAGGCTTCCGCCTGGATCAGGATCAACTCAACCAGATCACCAACAAAGTCAAGGAATTGGCCGACAAACAGAAACAGGTTGCGGCGGAGGACATTCTGGCGATTGCCCGCGACATCACAATGCAATTGCCGGAGGAGGAACAACATATTCATCTCGATGAATTCACGGTCACGACCGGCAGCGGTCTGACGCCGACCGCCTCGGTGCGCCTGACCGTCGACGGTGAGAAAAAGATCGGGGCCGCGATCGGCGACGGTCCGATCGATGCCATCAGCAACGCCATCTGGAATATTATCGGTCCGTCATTACAATTGGTCGAGTATAATCTGAAAGCCATTACCGGCGGCACGAACGCCCTGGCGGATGTCTCGATCAAATTAGCCGACCGCAAGGGCAATCTTTTTGCGGCCCGGGCGGTTGACGAAGACGTCATCAAGGCCAGTGCACTTGGCATCGTCAAAGGCATCAATAAGGCCTTTTGTTCCGAGCAGAAAATTCATCCGCATGCGGTTTAACTATTAACATTAAGGAGCAAGAATTGGGTGCGACCATAACCGAAAAAATCCTCGCCGCGCACAGCGCCCGTGAAAAAGTCGTTCCGGGCGATCTGGTCAATTGTGAGATCGATACGATCATGTGTCATGACGTGACTACCACCCCGGCCATCGATATGCTGGAGAAATACGATATTAAGAATGTTTGCGATCCGGAGCGGATCGTCATCATGCCCGATCATTTCGTCCCAAACAAGGACATCAAGTCGGCCGAAATGGTCGCCAGAATCCGGCGCTGGGCGAAAACGCAAAACATTAGCAAATTTTATGATATTGGGCGGCATGGGGTCTGCCACGCTCTATTGCCGGAACAGGGTTTTGTAATGCCGGGAAAAACGATTGTCTGCGGCGACAGTCATACCTGCACGCACGGCGCACTGGGTGCTTTTGCAACCGGGGTCGGCAGTACCGATCTGGCCGCCACTCTGGCGACCGGCAAACTCTGGTTTAAGGTGCCGGAATCGATGCTGTTCGTCCTTTCGGGCAAATTGCCGGAAGGTGTTTATGCCAAGGACATTATTCTGCAAATCATCGGGCAGATCGGCGTGGATGGCGCGCTTTACAAAGTCATGGAATTCTGTGGCGAAGTCGTCGATAAACTTTCGGTCGAAGGACGCCTGACGATCTGCAACATGGTGATCGAGGCTGGCGGAAAGTCCGGCGTCATCAATCCCGACGCCAAAACTCTGGAATATGTGCGCGCCCGGACGGATGCCGATTTCACCGTCTATCGCAGTGATGAAGATGCGCAATACGCGCAGACTTTTGAAATAAATGTCAGCGACCTGGAACCGGTTGTGGCCTGTCCGCATCTGCCGGGCAATGTCAAACCGGCGCGTACGGCGGGCGACATTCCGATCGACCAGGCTTATCTCGGCAGTTGTACCAACGGCCGCATCGAAGATTTACGCGTCGCAGCCCGGATTTTAAAAGGTCGCGAGGTGGCGGGCGGAACCCGTATGATCGTTGTCCCGGCCACAACTGAAATCTGGAAACAGGCCAATCGCGAAGGCCTGCTTGATATTTTCATGACGGCCGGTGCGACAGTCAGTACGCCGACCTGCGGCGCCTGTCTCGGCGGGCACATGGGCATCCTGGCCGCCGGAGAACGCTGTATCAGTTCGACCAACCGCAATTTCGTCGGACGTATGGGCAGCCCGAAATCGGAAGTTTATTTAGCCAGCCCGGCAACGGTGGCCGCCTCGGCGGTGGCCGGAAAAATCAGCGACCCGCGTCAATATCTATAGGAGTTAATCGTGCAAGGTAATGCTCACGTTTATCAAAAAGATCACATCAATACCGATGAAATTATCCCGGCGCGCTATCTGAATTCCGACCA
>JAZDEI010000328.1:0-5969 GCA_043808945.1 Fidelibacterota bacterium
CAATTCATCCGGCTGAATACTCTCATCCAGATCAGTCTTTTACTTATCGTGCTCGGAATCGGCGCCCTTCCGGTTGCGGCTTTCTTGCTCATCGCTATTTTCATCACGAACTATTTACTGATCTGTTTAATCCGGCTTGAGAGCTCCGCACTGATGGTCCAACCCAACGCATCGGATGACGATTCATGGCAAGTTACTCTTTCCGGAAATTTTATAATCCGGTTGGCGACCTTGTTCATTGTAACAGGACTGCCGCTAACGATGGCATTCAATGCCAAAATTCTGATTTTCGACACGATACTGGCAAATCCGGGTTATTCCGAGGTTTCCCGGATAATTGTTTCGGGTTTGATTGGGCTGATTTTGCTATTGAATATCGCAGCGATTTTCAGGATATTTCTGGTAACCGATGCATTGCAATTATCCCGTCAGCCGAAGGCGGTCACTGATTCGCTGATCACTCGCCTGGTCGTCGCAGGACTGATCGCTGTTTCACTTTATCCAATCTACACTCTGCCGCGTCTGAATCCGCTGACTATCGATCTTAACCTGCGGAGTTTTTTTATCAATAATCCTGTTTCAGGTGAAGTCACCACGCAGGCCGTAACTGATTTCACTCCGGCAGTTGTTTACATGGGAATAATTTTAATTGGCATTCTGACTGGATTCCTATTAAAAAAATACCTGAAGGCTGCCAAACTCGAATATATGCTTGTTGCAGTCAAATCCGGACTGCGGAAACACTCACTGATTCCGGTTATTCAATCCTCCAACGCAGTAGCCCGACGAATAGCCTGGTTTGATAAAACGCTGATTCCCGATCTGGGCGCCCGTCTGATGAAATTCGCAGAGAGCGCCGTCCGATTCATCAATCGCCTAAATGCTGACAGCGCCCGTGAATTGACTCGCATTCAGGAAGGACCGAATAGGCTGGCCGAGCAGTTGTTTCAAAAAATCCAGCGAATGAAATTCTACAACCTGATCCTGATCAGCCTGATAATTCTGACAATCATCGTTTTAATCTGTATAATATGACGATTAATCTCAGAGGTAAAGTACTATGACCGAACATTTATTATCCATTAATCTTCTGATCGCCTTAGCCGGATTGTTTTTCATCGCCCTGACGAACCGTGAAAAGACATTGATTATCAAGACTGTTAGCTTAGTCATAACCGGTCTGCAATTCTGGATCGCTATCGAAATATTTTTCAATTTCAATCCGGCCGAAACAGCTCTGCAATTTTCAGAACGCATTAAATGGATCACAGCCCTGCGGATCGACTATTATCTTGGGGTGGATAGTATTAATCTGCTCTTTTTAACTGTAACGGCTCTCTTGATTTTTCTGACAGCGCTGATTTCCTGGAAAACAGAAAAGCGGATCAAAGATTTTTATATGCTTTTATTAGTAACAGACATCGGCCTGACCGGAGTGTTTTCGGCGATGAACCTGTTTCTGTTTTTCATCTTTCTCGGCGTTACTTTTTTCGCGATTTATCTAATGATCGGCATCTGGAGCGATAAATCCGACTCTAATCCGGCAAACCGTATTGGAATATATCTGATGCTCGGCTATACTCTGATCCTGCTGGGATTGATTTTACTTTTCCACGAAAGCCATATTCATTCGCTCAACCTGACCGAATTGGTTTCCGGTAATACTCTGCCCTATTCATCTCAAATGGTAATTCTGGTCATTTTCCTGATCGGTTTTGCCATGCTGATTCCGCTCTTTCCTTTTCATTCATGGTTGATTCCAGTCATTAAGAAAGCACCGGTCGGAGTCAGCATTCTGGTCGTCGGTATTCTGACCAAGATCGGCGCTTACGGTCTGATTCGTATAATAGCGCCGGTGATGCCGGCTGCTTTTAATATTCTGGCGCTGGGGTTCGGTATCTGGGGATTGGTCAACCTGATTTACGGGGCGATATGCGCCCTCGGCACAGAAGATGCCGACCAGATAATCGGCTATTACACGATTCAGCAGATGGGTATTATTTTGATCGGATTTGCGACCATTGTTGGCGGATCGAGGCTAAATTTGCCCGCCGCAGTGACCGGATTGAGTGGCGCTATGATCATGGTAATCAGCCATGCTTGCCTGATCACGCTCTTGTTAGTGATTTTAAAAAAGGCCGTTCCGGATGGGATTAATCCCTCTCAGACGTCGCCCGGAATGCGGTCGATCATCGTTCTGGCTTTGCTTGGCGGTCTGGGAATGCCGGGAATGTCGGATTTCATCGCCAGGTTTATGACATTGCTCGGCGCTTATCAAATCCCGGGACTTGCGGTAATTGTAATCATCAGCCTGATTGGAATCTTCCTGAACTTCGTGGTTTTTCTAAGACTTTTCAAACGTCTGATTTTCAATTCTCCGTCCGATTCCGCTCAATCAGCCGAAGCGCTTGATCTCAGCGAACGGATTGCCATAATCATTCTTTTAATCGTGATAGTAATGCTCGGAATATTCCCCGGTCCGTTACTCGGTGTAATAAAGACCGAATTGGTAAAATTAGTCGAGATGTTCAGCCTTGCCGTCACTATGTAAGTAATTATCAACATGCCGAACCTGCAATCAATAGCTTATTTTTTTCCAGAGTTAATTCTGCTGGCAACCACTCTGGGCATTATACTTATCACCACTTATCTCAATATTTGGCAAAAAAATGGAACGCCCCTGATCGGATTAAGTTTGGGAATTGCTTTAATTATACTGGTCGTTTTGCGACCTGAAACAACTCATGGGATATTCTATAATCTGCTTGTTTGGGATCCATTCGGAAGATTTTTGAAAATATGTCTGGTTTTAATGGCGATCGGTCTCTTCAGCATAATTACTCGCGACCGGCGAACGAAACCCATAATTACCGCAGAGTTTGGCTTTTTATTTTGCTGTCTGATATTCGCCGCTCTGGTGACAGTTTCCACCAACCACCTGATCGTGCTTTTCATTGCCCTGCAAATAATCAACCTGACAGATTTTCTGATTTCTCAACGCAACAATTCAAATCCCGAAATTATCACCTCTGGCTGGCATGATCTGATATTTCACGTCTTTTCCGGAATGGTCATGCTGATGGGTATTGTGTTAATTTATGGCATAACCGGTTCGCTATTCATGGCGGACATCGGTCGGATGCTTGCCATTCAACCCGGACTGAAATTCCCGGTAACAATGGCCTGGGTGATGATCCTTTTCGGATTTACGCATTCAATAACCGGAGTATTGCGATTACACCGGGATTTGCGATCCGGCCCGGTGACGTCCGAGCCGGTCAGACTGATCTCTTTGACCATTCCGCAATTCGCTGAAATCGGAGTTTTAATTCGCCTGATAGAGGTCGGATTCGGAAAGATCGCCGACCAGCGGCCGTTATTTTTGACACTGAGTTTGTTCGCGGTAATCGCCATCGTTTATCCCGGCTGGCTGGCAATAAAGAACCGCAATTTGAGAGATACGCTGAATATTTCCGGATTGGCGCAGACCGGATTTAGTCTGCTGGCACTCTGCGCGCTCAACAGCTCCGGGAACTCTGCGGCAATATTTTATGAGATTATCTTCGTTTTTGGTGCGATTGCCTATGTTGCCGGAGAGATCGTTACGGATAAAGGCCGGGACCTGGCCATGCCCGGTCAGTTAGTTTTTCTGGCAAGCCTGGCAGGCATTCCGCTGACGGCTGGTTTCGCGGCTAAGTACCTGGTTTTCTCAAGTCTGGCCGGCAATGATCCGGGTAAGTACCTTCTGATCGCCATCGGTATTTTCGGTTATGCCCTGATGTTTGTTTACTACGGCCGTCTGATCCGTTTGAATGCTAACGTACTCCACGGATCGTTTCGTTTGTCAATTCAGGCCGACCGACTGATCTTTGTCCTGCGGATGTTTATTCTAATCGCAATTATTTTTATGGGAGTTAATTGGACACCCTTGCGCGAACATATCTGTTCGATTATGGTATTATGTATTCCGCAGTGATGCCTCGTCGCTTAAATACTTTTAGATAATTAAATCCTTTGTGTGAAATAGAAAAAATGGCTGAATTTGTAGAAATAAATGAAAAATTCTTGTCGCAATGCTCTGCGTTACGACATTTTAGGCTACAACGCAGAGCGATGTAGCCAGATTTTGCGAAATATTCTTGTCGCAATGCTCTGCGTTGCGACATTTTTTAAAATACTCTTAAAAAAAACAAAGATAATTTCCGTCGGCTTTATTATATTTTCGCAGATGTTTTTACCATACACAAAGATAAACATACAATTTTCAGTTTTTACCCCAGCCAAACCGTTACTGCCAAAGTCGCTAAAACCCGGGCATAAGGAATAAAACATGTCTCCCCAATCCAAACGCTTTTTTCTCTGGTTCGTCATAATATTTTTAGTCATTTTCATGGTCCTGATCTCGATCTCGCTGATCCATAATTTCAACAAACCGAAACTCATCAGCCTGCCGTCGCGGGAATTGCGTGGAATCTGGATGAGTCGATTCGATTATACGCAACCTTTTAAGACGCACGATCCGGATTCGATGAAAGCCTATATCAGCGATTCTTTCCGGAAATTGAAAGCGGCCAATTTCAATGTCGTTTTCTTCCAGGTACGCGGGAACGGCGACGCGCTTTATACTTCAAAATACGAACCGTGGTCGGCTTTCCTGAGCGGTGAACTCGGCAAGAATCCGGGCTGGGATCCGCTCGCTTTCGCGGTCGAGGCCGCTCACCAAAACGGCCTTGAGTTACATGCCTGGATCAATACATTTCCGGCCTGGCGCGGCACCACTCCACCACCGATAACCCGGCCGCTTCAACCATATCGGGCACATCCGGATTGGTTAGTTTGCGATGACACCGGCCAGCCGATGCCGCTTTCAGAACATTATGTCAGTTTTTCTCCGGGCATTCCGGCGGTCCGCGATTATATAATCAAAGTCGTTTCCGACATCGTCAGTCGCTATGACATTGACGGACTGCACTTCGATTACATCCGCTATCCGGAAGGATCGCAAGCCCATGGTTACTCACACGACCCGATCAGTCGCGCTCGTTTCAAGTCACCGGATGGCAATCCGCTTAATCTTAACTGGGCCGATTGGCAGAGAGAACAGGTCACTGAATTTATTGCCAAAGCCTATGATCGGATCACGACTATCAAACCCTGGGTCAAGGTTTCGGTCGCCGCCATTGGCAGTTATCAATCAACGGAATGGAACGGTTATCACTCCGTCTTCCAGGATGTCCGGCGTTGGTCGGAAATCGGAAAAATCGACCTGCTAATTCCGATGACCTATTATGCCCGCAATCAAAGCGAATATTCATTCCCGAAAGTAATCAAGGATTGGAAATCGAAGATCAGCCGCGAGCGTCCGCTTCTGCCCGGTTTGGGAGCCTTTAATCTCGAATGGAAAGAAATCATCGCAGAAATTCATGACGTCAGAAATAATCAGTTTCCCGGAATGGTCTTCTTCGCCCTCAGTTCGCTGGATGATGAAAATTTCAACTCTCTGCAAACCACTGAGTTCAAATTCCCCGCCATAATCCCGGCATTCTCCTGGAAAGATTCGATTCCACCGGCGACGCCTGACAATTTCAGCATCGATAAAACCGATTCCAAAATTGTCGAGTTTACCTGGCAGGTGACCGCAATCCCGCTCGACAAAGATGTCTGTAAACGATTCATAATTTATCGCTCGGTTAACCTGCCAATTGACCTGACGAAAGGCGAAAATATCTTCGCGATTATCCCGGGAACCGAGACTTCCTATAAAACCGAGATGAAGTTATTGGACCGGCGCTATTCCTATACGATTACGAGTCTGGATGACGCTGAGAATGAAAGCACCCCTCTGTCGCCCATCAGATTGGAATAACGAACAATGATGAGGCACGAGGTGAGATGAAGCGATAAACATTTAATTTTCAAAACTCCTCTAAGAAGTCTGAAATCTCAATTTTGCTGAACAACCCACCTCG
>JAZDEI010000329.1:0-3110 GCA_043808945.1 Fidelibacterota bacterium
GGTTCTGCCATCAAAACCCCGGCGATCGCTTATCAGCGGGCCTTTCATATTTATAACCAGTACGTAATCCTCGTCCCTGAAAAGCGCGACGAATTGCGCCGCTATTTGGCTGAAAACGAGATCAGCACGGAAGTCTATTATCCGGTGCCATTCCATTTGCAGGAGTGCTTTGGGTATCTGGGCTATAAGCGGGGTGACTTCCCGCAGAGCGAGTACGCCGCCGAGCATTCGCTGGCCTTACCGATCTATCCGGAACTGACCGAAGCAATGCAGGCCTATGTGGTTGAGAAAGTGATAAAGTTCTATTAAGATGTGATAACATGAGTGCATGATTGTATGGATGCATGATTGGTAGAAATTGATTAGTGGGTCGATTGATTAATGCTCGAAGAATTTTCACAACGAAAAAATATTAACAGGGGCTTTCGAAAGTTAGATATCTGGAAGCTTTCTATAGAATATTATAAGATGATCTTCGAGGTGTTATCCACAGATAAAGCAATTCCTTTAAAAATCAAAACACAAATAGAAGATTCGGCCTTATCAATTTCATCAAATATTGCAGAAGGGTATTCACGCCGTTCTATAAAGGAAAATCTTAGATTCAACGAAATTGCCCTTAGTTCATCTGCTGAGAATTGTTCACAAATTCACGCCTTGAAAGAATCCGGACAAATGACGATATCTGAATTCGAATCATTGGATTCGAAATTATATGAAATCGAAAACAAGATAATTCGGATGAATCAATCGTTAATTAAAAAGATGAATAACGGTGAAAAATGGGAATCAGATTATCAATAGACTTTTTCTACTCAATCATGCAACCATGCATTTAAGCAACCATGCATATATAAGGACTTAATATGAACTACTTTATCCATGAATCCAGCTACGTTGACGACAATGTCATGATCGGCGACGACACGAAAGTCTGGCATTTCTGCCATATTCAGTCAGGGACCAAAATCGGCCGGAAATGTTCGATCGGGCAGAACGTCAACGTCGGCAATAATGTTGTCATCGGCAGTTTTGTGAAAATCCAGAACAACGTCTCGGTCTATGAAGGGGTCACGCTCGAAGATTACGTCTTTTGCGGGCCGTCGATGGTGTTTACGAATGTACTCGATCCGCGCTGCAAGTATCCCCAGAGAGGTTCGGAATTCTACCGGAAAACGCTGGTAAAAGAAGGCGCCTCGATTGGCGCCAA
The DNA here is from genome assembly GCA_043808945.1 of Fidelibacterota bacterium. Taxonomy (GTDB): domain Bacteria; phylum Fidelibacterota; class UBA2242; order UBA2242; family UBA2242; genus JAGNGI01. Next base: position 1,211 of record JAZDEI010000329.1, read on the forward strand.
TGCCACGGTCGTGTGCGGGAATACGATTGGCAGACATGCCTTCATCGGAGCTGGAGCGGTCGTGACGAAAGCCGTGCCCGACTATGCCCTGATGACCGGCGTGCCGGCCAGGCAGATCGGTTGGGTCTGCGAATGCGGCCAGAGACTGCCGCAGTTTGAAGAAACAGTGAAATGCCCGAAATGTGGTCTGGAATACCGGATCGCCGAAGGCCGATTACTCGGGAAGGACTCTTAGTAATAACAAGTCAGCAGCATCCCTTTCTAACTTTTTAATCCTTTAAACGAGAACAATTATGAAAAACATTGCTCTGATCGGCTGCGGCCGGATTTCAAAGAACCATCTGGAGTCCATTAGCCAACTGCAAAATGACCTGAAACTCGTCGCAGTTTGTGACATTATCGAGGAACGCGCCCAGACGACAGGTGAAAAATACGGCGCCGACTGGTATACCGATTATAACAAAATGCTCCAGCGTAGTGACATCGAGGTGATCGCGGTTTGCACACCCAGCGGTCTGCATCCCGAGCACGGTATAAAAGCCGCCCAAAAAGGTATCAATGTCATTTCCGAAAAACCGATGGCCATTTCGCTGGCGGCCGCCGATGCCCTGATCAAAGCCTGTGACGATCACAAGGTCCAGCTTTTTGTCGTCAAACAAAATCGGCTGAACACCACTTCGCAATTGCTGAAGCGGGCCATTGATAACGGCCGTTTTGGAAAAATCTACCTGGCACAGTCGAATGTCTTCTGGCAGAGGCCGCAAAATTATTACGACCAGGCCAAATGGCGCGGAACCTGGGAATTCGACGGCGGTTCCTTTATGAACCAGGCAAGTCATTATCTGGACGCTTTGCTCTGGCTGTTGGGTCCGGCCAATCACGTCATGGCTGAAACCGCCACGATGGCCCGCAAGATCGAAACCGAAGATACCGGTTCGGCCATTATCAAGTTTCGGAGCGGCGCGATCGGCACAGTGAATGTCACCATGCTGACCTATCCCAAGAACTTTGAAGGTTCGATTACCATTCTTGGGGAAAAAGGCACTGCCCGACTGGGCGGAGTGGCCATCAACCGGATCGACAAATGGGAATTCGAGGATTATAACGACGATGACCGCCTGATTCAGGAGGCTAACTATAATCCGCCCAATATCTACGGTCTGGGGCATCTGCCTTATTATAAAAATGTGATCGCCGTCCTGAATGGCGCCGCCGAAGCCAATACCGATGGGCGCAGCGGCCGCAAGAGCCTCGAACTGATTATCGCCATTTACAAATCAGCCCAGACCGGGCAGAAAGTCGCCTTGCCGTTGAAACTGTAGTACTGGTGACCGGTATCGGGTAACGGGTAATGGGTGACGGGTGACAGGTATCGGAAAAGAAGGAATATTTGGGGATGAAAATAGAATCGATAAAAGATTTATCTGTGTATAATACATCTTACGAATTAGCAACGAAAATATTCGAAATAACAAAAATGCTTCCAAGAGAAGAAATGTATTCGTTAATCGATCAAATAAGAAGATCATCAAGATCAGTTCCGATGAATATCAGGGAAGGTTTTGCCAAACGCAAATATAAGCAGGTTTACATCCGTCATCTTATAGATGCATTAGGTTCTGCAGAAGAAACTCGAGGATGGCTCGAAATATCAAGAGATTGCAATTATATATCGAATGAAACTCAATTTGACCTTGATAAAGAATTTGATCATCTTTGTGCTTCATTATCAAAACTCATTAAATCATGGGAGAATTTTAAGTAATCGGTTACAGGCTACAGGCTTCAGAAACCCGATAACAGTAACCTGATACCTGAAACCGGGGGGGAAATTAACTTTTAAACTTGAAAATCATCTAAGAAGGAGTATGCAAATGGATAACCTAAAAATCGGTATCAT
>JAZDEI010000330.1:0-5136 GCA_043808945.1 Fidelibacterota bacterium
GTCTATCTTTACAATTCCGGTAATATCACTATTGAAGACTGCAACACACTCTCCGCCACGAAATACGGCATTTATGCCACCGGTAGTTACGGTTTCCTGACGATGCTAAGCGATTCCATCGACGGGAGCGCCACGGCCGGAATATTGGTTACCGCATCCAATGCTAACCTTGTCCTCTCTACTGACCAGAATTACATTAAAAACTGTGGCAAGGGGATTCATGTCGAGAATTCAAAAGCGAATACAATCGATAATAATGTAATTGAAAACAGCAACTCTTACGGCATTTACATTAAAACCTCCACTGCAGTCACCTCCATTTCAGGCAATTTAATCACAGACGTTTTCAGCGGTAATGGCATTTATTTGTACCGCGCCACAACCAGTATCATCTCCGGCAATACCATTAGCGGGACATGCTTGCATGGTCTCTATATTTATGCCTCCATTAGCAGTTATTCCATTGGCTCGATCACAAACAACGAAATCAGCAACGTCGTCAGCGGCAGTGATGGAATGTACATTGACCGGATTAATTGCAATCGAGTCGCGAATAATCTAATTCACGACATCGGCGATGATGGAATCTATTACAATGCTAGTTCAACTTATACGCTAAGCGCACTCGATTCGAACATGATCTATCACTGCGATGACAGAGGCATTGACGTTGCAAATGCGATCGGTTTTAATTCAATCACGGGTAATACTATCTACAACGTCGTCTCCGGTATTTATATATCCAGCACCAATTATTTTACGGTTGGTCAAATGGCATTCAACCGTTGTTTTTCCTATTCTTCTTATGGGATGAATCTGACCAAAATCCAGAACACGACCATCGCAAACAACCTCATTTACGGAACCACCGGCAGTAGTGCCTACGGTATGCGGATTTATAATGCCGCAACCAAGACGGTCAATATCAAAAACAACACGCTATATCAGGCTGGTAAGTATGGAATCTACGGCTGTTACGTCAGCGGCAGCTGGCGCAATAATATTGTGATGGGTTCGACTTACGGTTTCTATGGTAAAACGCCTTTCAGTGCCGTCGATGCCTATAACTGTGTCTATGGAAATACATACAACTGGTACAGCGGCATCAGTCAGGGCGTTGGTTCATTTATTGCCGATCCTCTTTTTGTCGATCCGGACGGTGGCGATAATGTCCTGGGCGGAGATAACTGGCTCGATGACGATTTGCATATTAAAAGTACCGGCGGATCGTATCACTTCGGATTGTGGCAGTTTGATGACCAGGATTCTCCCTGCCTGGATACCGGCAAGCCGGAAGATGAATACAGCCTGGAACCGGAAGACAATGGCAACCGCATTAACATCGGTCGTTATGGCAATACACCCGAGGCTTCCAAGAAGAAAAACGATTGCCCTTTGACGGCAGTTTATCCCAATTTCCCAAATAATAAATGGGTCATGATCGGTGTCCCGGTCGCGCCATGGGAAGGTAATCCGCAGGGCGATCCATACGCTATTTTCGGCGATGACTTTGGCGGACTAATGCCAAATGGCAATAATTGGTACTGCATCCATTGGGTGACGGAAGATTCCGTTATGGAGTATTATGAATATGGTGACGGAACGATTTATCAGCCGCCGATACCGTACCCCGGAACCGGTTATTTTGTCTGGCAAGGAACCGGAAATCCTGTCGATGTGGATGTGACGGGTTGTCCGGTCGATCATTGTGTTCTGGATGTGGCCCAGAAACCTACCGCTAATTGGTACTCCCGGCATGGCAATGCGCTGGGGTTTAATCAATTTGCCAATCCGTATTATTTCACGATTGACTGGTCAAATGCCGTACTCCTGAAATATCCGACAGAAGGTTCGCAAACGCCAGTGGAGTACACATTGGCGGAGGGTGCCACGCAAGGATGGATCAGCCAGTATGCCTACACCTGGAATCCTGATCTGAACCAATATGAGATCGTCGTACCTAATGGGGGTAGTCATGGCGACAGCCTGTCGGTCTGGCAAGGCTTTTATTTTATGCAGATCGATTCCACCAGCATTTTAAAACTTAATCTGCCGTATCGTCGGGTGCTACAAAAGCCATCGGAAACCGCGCAATTCCTGGCGGCCTTCGGTGAGAAGTATCGCTATCGCACCGCCAGCATTTCACCGGATTGGGACTGGTTCCTAAAAATGGGCGTCGTCAGTCAGGGCATGAAACTACAGGATGTCGAGAATGGCGTCGGGGTTTCCGCTCTGGCCCGGGATGGTTTTGACGGCTGGGACGCCTTCGAGATGCGCGGCACCGATACCCAGGGCAATTATATCCAGCTGGAATTTGTCGGTGAAAACGAGCGTACCTTTGCCTATGATATTCACAATTTGTTCGATGAAACCAGCACCTGGCAGATGCGCGTTAATACCAAACCTCAGAATGTCAAAAAACAGGCCGCGATCGTCTGGCCGCAAATGCGCCTGGTTCCGCAAAATCTGAAATTCACCTTACTGGATAACGACAACAGCACCGTCCTGGTGGAAGACCTGCGACAGACAGCTTATTACGACTTTAAGATAAGCGACTCGTCCAAAACATATTATCTCAAAGCCACCAAAGTATCCGATACGACTGCGCCGACCTTCTCATTCATCTTTTCCAGCAATCCGCTGGCGCCGAACGATCTGACTTTTTACATCGTATCGTCGGAACCGTTGAATTCCTTATCAGCAACTGTAAACGGTGAGGCGGTCAATCTGACCCCGGTTGCCTCACCGCCCAATATTTACTATGGCAAATGCTATGTTTCAGGTAGCAGTACGCTGAATCTCGCTATAACCGGCAGTGATGCCGCCGGGAACTCCGGGACGGGATCGACTTCTATCCAGTACCAATTATCTAAAACCGGTAGCACTAATAAAATCGGCGGGGTAGATCTTGGCGTACAATTGGAATTAACCACCGGCACACTTTCGGAAAACCTGCCAATTTATCTGACGCGTTGCCGGATGGATTTAGGTTCGCCAGATGAGCGTGAACCGGCCGGCGATCCGATCTATATCGGCCCGGACAATATTACTTACCAGAAAAAAGCCACTCTACGGCTGATTAATCCGATCGAATCAGACGACTTGGCTCTTTACCGTTTAACGGATGGAAAGTGGGAGTTGGTCGGCCAATGTCAGAATTCAGCAGTGCAGATTTCCGGTTCCGGCACATATTGTTACTTTCCGGAAACGGCATCCGCCGATCAGAAAACCACTCCTCCGCTCGTCTTTGCGCTCGATGATTGTTACCCCAATCCGTTCAATAATACAACCATGATCCGTTACGCCGTACAAAGATTCGGCGCCGTGCGGTTGACCATTTACGATCTGCTCGGTCGTACGGTGCGCGATCTGGTAGTGAAAAAACAGGCGGCCGGAATTTATCAGGTTGCCTGGGACGGTCTCAACAATGGTGGAGAGCCTGTCGCTTCCGGTATCTATTATCTAAGCCTGAAAATAACCAATGGCGACGAAATTCTCTACAAGAGTAATAAAAAACTAACGCTTATTAAATAGGGACCGACCAATGAAAAAATGGACAGCGGTCATTCTGCCAATTACAGGTTTTATTATCCTGGGATTGATTCCCCATTGTGAAAAAGTAGTCTACACCTATGACGATCAACAACCAGTTATTGTTTCCGGTCCGAATATTCTCAGCGTTACCGACAGCACGGCTGAGATCTATTGGGAAACCGACGAAGCCTGCCATGTTAAGATTAAATATGGTCTATCAACAAAATATGATTTGTCACTGACAGATCAGGAAAACCGCGAACTCCATCGCCTGCAGCTGACCGGTCTGGCGCCTTATACCCGGTATCACTACCGGCTTTATAACTGGGATTTCGCGGGGAATGGTCCGGTCAAATCGATTGACGCCGTATTTCTGACCGAGCATAACGAACACAGTTTTCTAAGGGAAGGCTGGCGCTGTTATGCGCTGGGAGATTACGACTCAGCTCGTTTCTTTTTCAAGGCTTCACTGGCCCGAAATACCATCTGGCCGGAAACCTATGCGGCCTTTGGTTGGTTACAGATTAAAGTCGATTCACTGGATGCCGCCAACCAGAGCTTTTTAGAGGCCTATGACTTAAACCGGTATTTGCCGATCACTCTGGCGGGCCGGGCAACCTTGAGCATGATTGATAACCAACCGGCCGAGGCTATCGCATATCTGACACCGGTTTTAGAGGCGGATGCGAATTGGACTTACACCTACAACGAGGATATCAGCTGGAAGCGCCTGCGGTTAATTTTGGCGGAAGCCTATTTTCAAACCGACAATCTGAGTCAGGCCCAGGATCAGCTGAATATTCTTTGGCCGGCCAATGGTTTAAATCCCGATCTGCCGGTTTCATGGAAAGTCGGCACGCAGAGCTATAACAGTTACGCCGAGGCCTTCATCGCGGCGCTTAATTATCTGATTGCTAACCCGGAGAAAATTGGTAAATGATTTCAGGTTTTATAAACCGGGCGGCGGCGGCGGAAGCGGCGGGGTCTGTGAACCTTCGGTGGCTGTCTTGTGATGGTGGTGTCCGGTCCACCAGGTCCAGCCGTTTTGGCTTTGGGAATCCAGAAGGGAGAAGGTCTGGATGGTAGGAACCGTAAAAACAGCCGTTGCGGCTAGTTTTTTCAGGAAATTGCGGCGACTTATATTTTTATCTTCGTCTTCGTTTTTCATTGTTAACCACCTTTTAAAATTACCGTTAACACTGACTGAATATAAAGCATTTTTTTTAATGAATCAATAGGCTCGGTATAATACCCGGAGAAAATTCATGTTGATAAAATCAAAAAGAGCCCGGATCGTTTTAGCGGCGGCAGTCGCTCTCATCCTATCCAATTGCGAAAAGGAGATCGTCAAAGTAAAAGATGACCTCACGCCACCGGTTATTACGGTCGAACCATTCACGGAAGCGACTAATACGACCGCCAGCATCAGCTGGACGACTGATGAACCGTGCTCGGTACAGATCAAGTACCTGATAGCGGAGACGACCGATACATTGACAAAATCAGATACGGAGTTCCGCCAGGGTCATGTCGTCGTACTGGAGAACCTGAGCCCGAATTCCATCTACCAGTTTTTGACTTTGAACTTCGATGTCGCCGGCA
>JAZDEI010000331.1:0-2314 GCA_043808945.1 Fidelibacterota bacterium
TTTGTTGACAACCATCTGCCTGTTTTTATATCCAACCGTGTTTGGTTAAATTGAGGATTGTTATGCTAATCAATTATCTATTGCTCAGTTTCCGTAATTTGAAAAAGAGTTACGGCATCAGTGTCATCAACATTTTAGGTCTGGCGATCGGCATCAGCTGCGGCCTGTTAATCGCACTTTATGTAGCCGATGAACTTAGCTATGACCGGCAATGGCCTGATAACGATTATATTTATCGGATCGGTGTTGATGCCTTAATCGGCAACCAGGATCTCAAAACTGTCCGAACACCGTCGATTTTATCCCGGACGATAGTAACGGAGTATCCCGAAATTCAATCTGCCACACGATTGTTGCATACTCCCAATATGCTGGTCCGTTACGGGGATGTCGCTTTCAATGAACAAAATTTTTTGTGGGTGGATACCAATTTCTTCGACATTTTCCCGCTGAAAGTTCTTTACGGTGATCCGAAGACCGCTCTGAAAGACGATCATACCGTCGTCATGACTTTGGACAATGCTACCAAATTTTTTGGCAATCCGGCCGATGCCATTGACAAGGTTGTTAATTACGAAGACGGGACACCTTACCGGGTCAGCGGCGTGGTGGAAAATCCGACCAGGAACTGTCATTTTCATTACGGGATGTTGTCGACGTTTTCATCCTGGGAATGGAACTGGGAGGAGTCCTGGCTCAATAACTTCTTCCTTACTTATATCCGCCTGCATCCCGATGCCGGTCCCACTGATTTGGAGTCAAAATTTCCTCGGTTTTTACGCAAATATGCGACTGCTCATCTCCAGCGCGAAGCCGGGATGAATTTCGATGAAATGGAAAAATCCGGCGGACGCTATAAATTTTTCCTGCAACCTCTGACCGATATTCATCTGCGCTCGCATTATGACGGGGAACTGGAGGCCAACAGCGATATAAAATACGTTTATATATTTATTACCGTTGCTATTTTCATATTGATAATTGCCTGTATCAATTATGTGAACTTATCCACTTCCCGGTTAGCCGGGCGCAGTCGCGAAGTCGGCATCCGCAAGTCTCTGGGAGCCACCAAACAGCATCTCATTATGCAATTTCTGGCGGAATCGATCCTGATCTGTCTTTTAGCCGTCCTGCTTTCGATGATACTTACTCAATTGATCCTGCCATCCTTCAACGTAATAACCGGGAAAAATATCGCGCTGAACTATTTCAGACCCTGGTTTATGCTGCCGGGATTATTTATTTTTGGAATCATACTGGGATTAATTTCCGGAATTTATCCGGCCTTTTTCCTCTCCTCTTTTCAACCGGCTGTTGTGCTCAAGGAAAATCTCAGTATGGGTTTGCGCGGACGATCTCTGCGCAGTATCCTGGTGGTTTTTCAGTTTTCCATATCAATTGTGCTTTTCATCAGCACCTTTTTGCTTTTCAAACAATTGCATTACATCCAGAATAAGCGCCTGGGTTTCGCAAAGGAGAATGTCGTCGTGATCAAACGCGGCTGGGCCATCGGGCAAAATCCGGATGGGAGCCTGATCGAATGGGGGCGTAATGAAACCGCACCGATCGATGTTTTTAAGGCTGAGTTACTAAAAAATCCCCGCATCCTGGCGGTCGCCGGCAGTACCCATTTACCAGGTGAACTTTACGCCAATGCAGTTTTAATCCGGAAGAGCGCTTCCGATCAGGAACAGCATGTGATCAACTGGTTTCAGGCCGACTATGATTATGCGACGACTTTCGGACTGGAATTAACCGGGGGGCGCTGGTTCGAACGGGAATATGGTGAACGCCAGGGCGTCGTCATCAACGAAACTGCGGCGCGTATTTTCGGTTTGGAAAAACCCTATACCGAACAATTCCTGGGCGTTCCCAATGACCCCAATGAGAGCATTCCGATCGTCGGAGTAATAAAGGATTACCATTATGAGTCGCTCCACAAACCGATCCAGCCACTTGCTATCAGTTTAGAGAATCTCCGGCGAACTTATCTCTGCGTCCGCATCCGGCCGGAAGAAGTCTCCAAAACGATTGCTTACATCGAACAGGTCTGGAATAAATTTCTACCTTATAAGCCATTCGAGTTTTTCATTTTCGACGATTACTATAACCGGCTATATCAGTCTGAACAACGGACCGGGACTTTGTTCTCCGACGCGGCGATTCTTGCAATCCTGATCGCCTGCCTGGGACTGTTCGGGTTGGCGTCATTCACCACGGAACGCCGTATCCGCGAAATCGGGATTCGCAAGGCGCTCGGCGCGAACGTGGCTGACATCCTGATATTGATCGCCCGGGAATTCGCCCGCTTAGT
>JAZDEI010000332.1:0-3804 GCA_043808945.1 Fidelibacterota bacterium
AATATACAACACTCATAATACAGAGTATAAAAATATTCCGGAAGGAAAACACAAACTACGATTCACTACGAACCATGACGAGTCGGCCTGGAATGAAACTCCTGTGATACTTTTTAATGGAAAAAAGGGGGCGCTGGCAGCATCGGTCATTACAATATTTTTAGGCGGAGTCCCATTGATATACGGCAGTCAGGAAGTCGGTGTGCCTGAACCGATTTCATTTTTTGAAAATGATCCGATCGATTGGACCCTTAATCCGGATATGTTAAAAACCTACCGTGATATTATTTCTGTTTATAATTCTTCCGAGGCATTTCGTACCGGTAGTTTGACCACTTATAATGATGCCAATATCTCTATTTTCAAACGTACCTCTGGTACTGAAGAATATTTAATAATCGTCAACACCCGAAATAGAAATATATCGGTAAATACACCGTCGGATCTTATTAATACGTCGTGGTCAGACGTGTTTAATAATACAGAGGTTCAATTTTCCCAGACAATTAATTTAGATCCTTATGAATACCGGATTTTTCGAACGGAAATTCCTGCAAACTGATAAAACCTCGTGTCAGGATCCCGCGGTAATATGCCGAAAATCAACGCAATTCTCGATTTTCCAGCCGGTCGGAATGCATCAGATTTGCCTGAAGACACAAAAGCCAATATGTTGACGGTTCTTTTATTCCTTTAGTCGGATATTTTGCATATCTTTCCGCGGTGAAAATCGATGAAGAAAAGGGTGTACTCTCAGAATGAATCGGAAATCTTCGAAAATGCTTCGGTATGCCGGTATGATTTTGTTCTTTTGTGGCAACCTGTTACCACAGGAAATCCTGCCCCGGCTTTTTATAAACGAATTTATCGCGTCCAATATAAACGCTACCTTAGACAGCCGATATAACGAATATTCCGATTGGCTGGAAATCTATAACGCGGAAGACACGACTGTACTGGCCGGCGGCTTGTTTTTAACAGATGATTTAAGCGAGCCATTGAAGTGGCAGATTCCTGTGAATACATCTATTGCGGCTAATAGTTTTCTGGTAATTTGGATGGATGGGCACGACACGGAATTACATGCCAGTTTTAAATTGTCAGGCAGCGGTGAGCAGATCGGACTTTTTTCGGTTGACGGTTCCGCGATCGATACGATCAGTTACCCGGTTCAATCGGCCGATATTGCGTACGGCCGTTACCCGGACGCCGGGACTAACTGGCGTTATTTTCAGCAGCCAACTCCCGGAAGTGCTAATATCAGCCAACCGTCTGACGGACTGGTTCCAAATCCCAGGTTTTCGCATAACGGCGGATTTTATCATGGAGCGCAAAATATAGGTCTTACAACCATTGAACCCGATGCAGTAATTCATTATACCCTTGATGGTTCGCCTCCATCTGACGATGCTCCCGTTTATTCCGGGCCGATTGCGGTCACTGCCACTGTCGTAATTCGAGCGCAGGCTACAAAAAGCGGTTATCTGCCCAGTGCTGTTATTACCAATACATATTTCATCGACGAATCGGTGACACTGCCGGTCGTTTCGGTTGCCACCGATCCAGATAATCTCTGGAGTGATCAAACAGGGATTTATGTCGAAGGGACAAACGGTATACCTGGATATTGCTTAACCACGGCAAGAAACTGGAATCAGGATTGGGAAAGGCCGATCAGCATCGAGTTGTTTGAAAAAGACGGCAGTCGTGCTTTTGGTACAGATGCCGGGATGAAGATCGGTGGCGGCTGTACGCGGAAATACCCACAAAAAACGCTGGCAATTTATGCGCGGAGCATTTACGGAGCGAGCCGGATCAATTACAGGATTTTCGACGATAAAAACATCAGCAGTTTTAATAATATCAATCTGCGCAACAGCGGTCAGGATTGGTACCGGACTCTTTTCCGTGACGGATTAATGCAGACTATCGTTAAAGACCGGATGGATATTGACTGGCAGGCATATAAACCAGCCATCCTGTTCCTGAATGGCGAATATTGGGGCATTCATGCTATCCGCGAAAAACATAATGAGCATTATCTGGAAGACAATTACGGTGTCGATCCCGATAAAGTCGATATTCTGGTCGGCCAGGCCACCGTCAAAAACGGTTCGGCGGCAACGTATAACACCCTGCTCAATTATATTAAATCGACTGACCTGAGTGTTGCCGCAAGTTTTAATTATGTCAAATCCAGGATCGATATCAACGAATACCTGGACTATTTAGTCGCTGAAATCTATTTTGCAAATATCGACTGGCCGGGCGGTAACATTAAATACTGGCGTCCGCAGGGCGACGGCAATAAATGGCGCTGGATACTCTTCGATACCGATCTCGGTTTCGGAGCGCATGAGCTCGGGCAATATAACAGCAATTCGCTGGCAAATGCCACGGCCGAGACATCTACCTATTATGCTAATCCAAGCTGGTCAACCCTGTTGCTTCGTAAAATGCTTACCAACGAGGAGTTCCGGTCGCAATTTATCCAGCGTTTTGCCAGCCATATCAATACGACGTTTCAAACCGACCATGTTCTGCATATCATCGATAGTCTTCAGGCCAACATTGCCGCCGAAATTCCCCGCCACAAGGCTAAGTGGTCTGCTTCACTCTCTTTTGGCGCCACGTGGGAAGCCCAGGTCGAAATCATCCGGGAATTTGCCCGGAAACGCCCCGAATATATGATATCCCATTTGACCGAAAAATTTGTGTTGAGTGGAATGGCTAATCTGACGGCCTCAGTGAGTGAATCCGGTGCCGGATATATTCTGCTCGGTGGAGTTTCAATTCCCGATGATGGTTTTACAGGCCAATATTTTCGGGATGTTTCACTCGAATGCCGGGCAATTCCTGCTAAAGGGTATCGCTTCGCCGGCTGGCAGGGAATTTCCGACGCGACCGATTCTTCGATTGCGATCGTCCTGACCGGCGATGCCGAACTACAGGCAGTGTTCGAAAGAGATGGCATACCGGGATATACAGGGCTCGTTATCAATGAATTCATGGCAATTAACAATTCCGGAATTACCAACAGTCTCGGCAATTACGAAGACTGGATCGAATTATACAATGACAGTGACGTTGCCATAGACGTCGGCGGACTATATATGACGGATGATTTGGAGAAACCGGGAAATTGGCAAATCCCGCTGACTTTTCCGGATTCGACAACTATTCAGCCAGGCGGATTTTTACTTCTCTGGGCGGATAAAGAGTTAAGCCTGGGGATCAGGCACCTGGATTTTAAATTGAACGGGGAAGGGGAACAGATCGGTCTGGCATTGAAAACCGGCGACGTTTTTATTTATATCGATTCCCTGACTTTCGGCGCTCAGACGGCCGATATTTCCTATGGCCTTTCTCCTAACCGGATCAATTGTTATGAATATTTCTGGTTACCGACCCCCGACTATACGAATCTGAGTTCTTCTGTCGGAGATAAAACCAATGTCCGGGTTGCGGAGTTCAGCGGAATTGACCAGAATTTTCCGAATCCATTCAATCCGAGCACTTCCATTCGTTTTCGGCTTGCACAATCGGGATTTGTCTCTTTGAATATCTATGATGTTTTAGGAAACGAGGTGGCTTCATTGATCGATAATAATCTGCCTGAGGGAGCTCACGAAGTCGTCTTTAACGGAAAAGATGTTTCCAGTGGAATCTACTTCTATCTGTTGCGCAGTGGTGATTTTATGCAGGTCAGAAAAATGCTCCTGATCAAATAGAATCCGGATAATTAAAACCGCTGCGGGATTAAGAAGCAGAAATAAAGTCGAAACCTGTCTGTAGTTGCGAATT
>JAZDEI010000333.1:0-3282 GCA_043808945.1 Fidelibacterota bacterium
GCGCTTCGAGATTCGTGCCAAACTGCCGGGTGGACAGGGACTCTGGCCGGCGCATTGGCTCTACCCGCAGAACCGCGACTGGCGCATGGAACGCCTGATGGAAGACGCCGTCGAAAAAGGTCTGGAACGCTTGATTCCCGAGGAGCGGCCGTGGTATACCGAGATCGACATCATGGAATTTCTTGGCCACGAACGCAACATTGTCTACGGAACTCTGCATTATTGTTCATATGACGGTCAGCGTCGCAGCAGTTCCGGAACCTGGAGAGGCGAATGCGACTACAGCGCCGATTTTCATGTATATGCGATGGAATGGGAACCGGATTCGATCCACTGGTATATCGACGACCAACTGATCCATACCAGCGTGGTCGGAATTCCGCACGCGCCGCATTACCTGATCCTGAATACGGCCATCGGCGGCAGCTGGCCGGGCAATCCGGACTCGACGACCGCCTTCCCGCAATACCACGACATCGATTATGTGCGTGTCTACCAGCGCGATGGGTATTTCAAGTAGCAAATTCTCTCGTTCCGAGGGAACGAGCTATTCCCATTACATGAATTAAACTGATAACTTCAGGTAATTTTATTTTACAGCTTCCGTTCCATTTTAGACTATTGCTCCTAAACAGAAATTATATTATATTGAACTGGCAATTGTATTGATAAACATTGAAAGCGCTATCGTTTGTTAAGCGGATCGGTTATTGGAAGGCATTGTTTTCTTATTAAGGCCGTATTAGTAAAAGGAGTTGAGTATGCAATTTGGCTTTAAATCTAAAGCGATGATGCTGATATTAATTTTGGTATCTATGATTAACGCTGATATTTTGTCCAGGAGAAATTCTATTGCAGAAAATATTATCAACAGGAAATTTGATACAGTTTTACCGGATATTGACAGTACTTTAATCTATGGAAGAAGATTAAATATCAATCCATTTACTTGCTATGAGTTGATCACATTAAAATTAATGACTGGAGATTATCCATTTTTATTAAATGTGGACACTCTCAGGTATCTGATTTCAAACAAATACCGGATGAAAGTATCGGTACAAAGAGATGCACTGAATTTAAATATAGAAGAAATTTTTAATGATTTTTCCCGATCTGAACTATTTGACGAAAATCTTAAATCACAAAATAATAGCACCAGGCAATTTATTAAAATGTTGTCTATGAAACTGGATAGTACCTCTCAGGAAGAGTTAAACTGCTATGTGGAAGACAATATTGAGAGTATTGACGATACCAGTCTTTATAATTTCATTATTGAGGAAATTTGGTTTAAAACCGAGCCGAGCGATATTTCCTGGGGTATGGATCTGGGCGGCGGTGGGATTAAATTTGTTCAGGGAGCAGAGCGAATAATTAATGATACCGGATTTATGAATCTGGGCTTTTTTTTCAAGAAGAAGCCTCTGTATGCCGAATGGGAAATGCTGATAATTAATACTACGAGTAAAACTGATATAGAACAGAACGGATATATTTTCCCAAAAGAGGCTGGTCCTCAAATACTACAGCATAACCTATGTTTGGGATATTCCTATGATAAGCTCAAGAAATTAGTAATTATTCCTTATATCGGAATGTCAATTAACTCATTTGGGATTGCTGAGGTTCCAAAAGAAGAATATGAAATTACCAAGAATATGAAGGGCGAACATTTTGGGTTTACTACCGGAGTAATCTGGGATATAGCAGTATTGCCGGATACCAGAACCGGTTATGGTGAGCCAACCAACATTGGATTAAGATTACGGACTTCCTATAATACCTTAAAGGAAAATAAAATCGCTGGTTTGGACGGCGGCGATTTTTGTTGGTCGATTCAATTTTATATGAATATGTTCAGATATCAGAAAGCAAAATATAAAGGGTAAACCTTTCCTGTCAAAAATCATAGTTTGGAATAGGGGGCTTCCTTACCCGATTTCCAGCGCCATCTGGTCATACACTGCATTCATCAGCGAGTCGTAATCATGTCCGGTGGGATAGACCGGCTGGTGGAATTTATCTCTTTTTCCAGATTACAAGGCTTGGATTATTTTCCGGATTGCGCTAAAATGTCAGCGTGATGAAGATAAATGGAGTAGAGATTTTGTTCGCATTAATTATCCCTGTCAGCCTGAATCCGGAGCAAAAATGAACAACGTATTTTTTATAGGACTCGTTAGTTTTTTCGCCGATTTGAGCACGGAGATGGTTTATCCGCTGATCCCGATTTATCTGACGCAGGTGTTCGGCGCGACGCCGGCCCTGATCGGCGTGATTGAAGGCATTGCCGAAAGTCTGGCGAGTCTCCTGAAAGTATTCAGCGGTTATATCACGGATAAGTACCGGAAGAAAAAGCCGATTGCATTTCTCGGTTATGCGACTGGGTTGATATACAAGTTGGCCCTGCTCGTGGCCGGTTCGTGGGTCGGCATACTCGGCGCGCGGGTCATAGATCGTTTTGGTAAAGGTCTGCGGACAGCTCCGCGCGACGTGCTCGTGAGCGAAAGCAGCGACTCGGCAAGGTTGGGGCGTTCGTTTGGTCTCCACAAAGCTCTGGATATGGCCGGTTCGGCAGCCGGAATACTTGCGGCATTCTTTATTATGAAGGCCTGGCATGGAGATTATGCCTTCAAGCGGCTTTTCCTGCTTTCGTGCATTCCGGCGATTGCTTCGCTTTTCATGTTTATCTTTATTAAGGAAACCGGTAAGCCCCGCGATTCTAAGGCGCCGCTACATGTTTTCCGTGGGCTAAAGACTCTCGATGCGCGCCTTAAACTTTACCTAATTGTCGTCTTTATATTTACGCTCGGGAACTCATCGAATACTTTTCTATTGCTCAGAGCCGCGAATGTAGGGTTTAATCCGGCTTCTGTTGTGCTTCTTTATTTTGTCTACAATATGGTGTCATCCCTGCTGGCATTGCCGCTCGGTAAGCGGTCCGACCGCATCGGCCGGAAACGCCTGTTGGTTGCCGGTTATCTGACCTTTACACTCGTGTACGCCGGTTTTGCCTGGGCTCCGAATAAGACTATCATAGTCGCCGCTTTTGCACTTTATGGAGTGTTCACGGCGATGACAGCCGGTGTCGAACGGGCTTTTATTTCCGAAATCGCCCCGAAAGAATTGAAAGGAACTATGCTTGGTCTTCATTCGACGATTGTGGGAATTGCGCTCCTGCCTGCCAGTGTAATCGCCGGACTGCTTTGGAATACATTCGGGGCTGTGGTTCCCTTCTCATTTGGGGCAAGCCTCTCGCTTCTCTCTGCATTGATCCTC
>JAZDEI010000334.1:0-9937 GCA_043808945.1 Fidelibacterota bacterium
CGAGATGGATGGCGTGGATATCGACACACAGCCCTATTTTTGTCTGAACCGGCTGAAGCAGGATTTATTGTTGAATGCAGATGGCAGTTTTTACGAAAAACGGAACGCCATTCCCAACCAGGATTACGGAGCAGCTATCAGTCTGCACTTTATGTTAGAACCAAAAGCGAGTCTGAAAATCCCGGTTGCCATTGTTATAGACTTCCCCAAGCAGCAATTTATCGACGGCAAAGAATTTGAGCGTAAATATGTCAGGCATTTTAAAAATGATGCGACCCGAACCATAGAGATGGTGAAAATTGCTCTGGATAATTATCCGGAATGGCTGAAACGGACACTGACCATTCAGAACAGAATATTTGAGTTGATCAGCAAAAGCCCTTCCTATAAGGATGATAAAGATGGCGCCTTGCGAGTCACCCGGCTGATATTGAACGAATTCAGTTTTCCGTTGTCCAATGCCGCGGTCTGGGTTGAGGATAAAAACGGCAATGAAACCGCCCGGTTCCTTGAATGTTTCGACTATGCCTATATCAATCCCTCGGACGTGGACTGGTATTCCATGGTTCTGCTGATTCTCTTCCCAAAGATCGAAGAGGAACTCTGTCAGAGTTTCATCAACTCGATTCAGGCTGAAGATCCAACCAAGCGCTTTTATCATCTGCACGCCTCTTTCACGGAAGCCAGGCAACATTTTAAAACCTACCCCGAAGAATATGAAGACATCTCCCTAACCCAGATCAGGGATGCTTTTAAAGTGAAAGGCAGTGTGGCGCACGATCTGGGTGCTTTGCCGAAAGGCCATGCCCTGCGTAACGTCAGCGATTACGCATGGTACAATAACAATTACTGGATTGATCTTTTTCCGAAACTGGCTACAAGAGTACTCCGCAATGTGAAATTTTCGGGGAATACCGACTTTCTCAGGAAAAATTGGAAAACGTTAAAATTTGGATTTGAGCATCTCCTTACACTGGACAATGACGGAGACGGAATCCCCGAGGGGAATCACGATGAAGTTAAAAATACCTTTGATAATCTCACCCTGTTCGGCGTGGACGCCTATGATGTGACTATTTTTATGGCCGGTTGTCAGGCTATGATCAAAATGGCCGACCTGATGAAGGATGCGCTCGCCAAAAAAGAATACGAGGAACATTTTGAAAAAGTCTCGGTGATTTTCGAGAAGTTATGGAGAGATGCGAAAAACAGCAACGGCCAGCGATTGCAGTATTATGTTACCTGCTACGATCCGGAAACAGAAAATATGAACACGGATACCTGGGTCAATCAACTGGATGCCATCTGGGCTCTGATAGCCATGGGAGAAGAGCCTTTTATATCTGAAGACAGGGCCCGGAAAATTCTCAAAACTATTTATAAGAATAACCGAACCCGTATGGGCTGGGCTATGTGTCGGACAGAGAACGGGGGGTCGGTAGAATCAGAACAGGGACAGGACGTTTATACAACTTCCAATTATGTATTTGCCCAGCTTCTCGACTATTATGGCTTGACTAAAGAGAGTAAAGAAGTGTATAAGGCCATGGATAAGGTGATCTTCCAATACGCAAATTCATTGATTTCACCGGACAACCTCAGGGCCGAACTGGAACAGGAAGAGGGTGAATCCGTCCCGGGGCCCCACTATATCGTAGCCGCTTATCCCAGACCGGGCGCCATCATGACGCAAATCGTTATCCAATATATTAAAGAGCAACAAAAACAGACCGGGACCACCCAAATTGACTCTCACCAATTAAAAACTTTTGTCACGAATTTAATGAAGTAGGCAATGTGAAAAGACCTGGGATGAAAATGCAAGTTTTAACATCTATAAAAAACCTTTAGCCATAAGGAGCATCATGAAAGAGAAAACGGGAGTACTGAAATTAAGTGAAAAAATCGGATTCAGCCTGGGAGACACCGCCTCGAATCTGTTCTTCCAGACATTTATTTTCTTTCTGCTTTTCTTTTATACGGATGTGTTTGGTATTCCCGCCTCAGCCGTGGCGACGATCTTTTTGATCGGCCGGATTTGGGACGCAATAAATGATCCGCTGATGGGCACAATTGCAGACCGTACCAACACGAAAATGGGTAAATTCCGCCCTTATATATTATATACGGCTCTGCCTTTCGGAATTCTGGGTTTCATTATGTTCATCACGCCCGATTTCAGTGTGCAAGGCAAGGTCATTTATGCTTTCATTACTTATAACCTGATGATGATGGTTTATACGGTCATCAATGTACCGTACTCGGCGTTGATGGGCGTGATTTCACCCAATTCGCAGGAACGCACGGTCGTCTCGACCTTTCGTTTCGTGGCCGCGTTTGTGGGACAGTTCATCGTTCAATTCGCGGTCTTGAGATTAGTCACTGTTTTTGGGAAGGGCAATGAAAATGCGGGCTGGCAATGGACCATGGCGGTGATGTCAGGATTCGCGGTAGTCCTGTGGCTGACGACTTTCGCCACAACCAGGGAACGCGTAAAACCCGTTAAAGAGCAAAGAAATCCTGTAAGACAGGACTTAGCCGACCTGATTAAAAATATACCCTGGATCTTGATCGGTTCAGCCACGATTTTTCAGCTTCTTTTCAATGTGATCAAGGGTGGAAGTATCATGTATTATTTCAAATACTTCGTGCAGGACCAACCACTTTCATTGTTTGGTAAATCCTATACCTTTTCATATCAGGCTCTGACTTCAACCTTCATGCTTGTCGGTACGTTAGTGACTATTCTGGGTGCATTGTTGACCAGTATTTTCAGCAAGAAATTCGGTAAATCGAGATGTTATTACGGATTTTTAGGGATTGCGGTCATTTTCACTGCATTGTTTTTCTTTCTGAAACCTCAAGATCTCGTTCTGATGTTCACATTTCAGATGATTGCATCGTTTGCGGTCGGCCCGTTTTCGGTTCTACAGTGGGCTATTTACACTGATACGGCTGATTATTCCGAATGGAAAACCGGCCGCCGCGCCACGGCGCTGATCATGGCCGTTTCTTTATTCGCCCTGAAACTCGGCATTGCCCTGGGCGGTGCTATTCTGGCTGGGATTCTGGCTATTTATGGATTCGAACCTAATGTTGCTCAGTCTGCCACAAGTCTTACTGGTATTCGGTTGGTAATGAGTATCTATCCCGCCATCGCCGGTACTATTGGCGTTATCCTGATGATTTTTTATCCCCTCGATAATAAAATGATGGTAATAATTGAGAAAGACTTAACCGTGAGACGTCAAGGTGAGGGATATAATCAATAAATTTGTTGCATATTTGGCGATTTCATTTTTCCGGAAAGTTGATACTATTTCCAAAAATATTTTTAGCGGAAAAATATTTTGAATAATGTTGGATTTTTCTTGACTTATTAAAACGGTTCAATTAAAATTGAACAAATGCAAAATTTGAAATTATACGGCTCAAAATCTAAGCGGTTATCCATTGTTGCGGTGAAATCAGTTTTTCAGGTGACTAAAAGCACGGTATTTTCCTGGCAAAGTTGGTTATCTTAAAAGTGTAAAAATTGATGATGAAAAAAAGTCAATCACAAACCTGTTCTCGAAGCTTGCCCAACATAAGACAAAGAAAAAAAAGGATATACTTTTATGAAAAGTTCATCAAGTCTTATTGGAACAGCGACTTGGTCGCTTGCGATTCACACTCGTTATCGTTTCAGTAGGAGAACATTTTTCATAGGAGGGCTTGCTTTTTTATTCATAGCTCAGACCCTCTTGGCAAAAGGTGTGATCAAAGGCAGAATATTTGATAAGAATAGCAAAGACGGGCTGTCTTATGCAAATGTCATCGTAAAAGGCACCAGTATCGGAACGGCGGCCGATGCGGATGGAATGTATTCTATTTCCAATGCTCCGGATGGCATGCAGACGGTCGTGGTTTCGTATATCGGATATATTGCGCTAAACGTGGAAGTGAATATACCCGCAAATGGCACAATAAAGAAAGATTTCGGACTCGAACCGGAGGTTTTACAAGGCAAAGAAGTCGTCGTCACGGCGCAGGCCTTAGGGCAAATGCAGGCCATCAATCAACAATTGGCGTCCGATAAAATCAGCAGTATCGTTTCCGAAGCTAGGATCCAGGAACTACCGGATTTCAATGCCGCCCAGGCCCTCAGCCGTCTGCCGGGCGTCTCGACTCTGGAGAGTTCCGGTGAAGCCAACAAGGTCGTGATCCGGGGATTAGCTCCACAATATAACACGGTATCTGTTGAAGGCGTTAAACTCGCCTCCACCGGAAGCAGTCAGATGGGCGTTTCCGCTTTGGGTAATACCAATGCGAGCGGCACAGGTGATGGCAGTATCTCAAACGACAGGAGTGTCGATCTCTCGATGATATCTCCCTATATGATTAAATCCATTACAGTCTATAAATCGCTGACGCCGGATATGAATGCCAATTCGATCGGTGGTTCGGTCAATATGGAATTAAGAGAAGCGCCACCGGAATTACATTACGACCTGATGTTTCAGTCCGGATATACCGCTAAAACGAATTATTACGGGAATTATCGGGCAGTCGGTTCCGCCAGTCAACGATTTTTCCAAGATAATCTGGGGGCCTATTTTCTGATAAATGTCGAGCAATACGATCGCGATGCCGATAACATGAGTGCCAGTTATTACACTACTTCGAAAACCATTGACTCCGCTGGTTATCGCCCGGTAAGAGTCCGAAATGTGACTCTCAACCGCCATATCGAAACGCGCCAGCGTTACGGCGGCAACCTGATTCTGGATTATAAATTACCTGCCGGTTCCATCAAATCGGTGAATATGTATGCCTGGTTAAATTCTGATTATCAGGAAAATCAAACGATCCTGAATTATTTTGATAAGATAATAAATTTTAACTACCGGAAAGGTATTAACACCACCGATCTAACTGTCAATTCCATTGACTTAAATTATGATTTCAAATGGATGCTGATGGATCTTAAATTCGCCAATACTTCTTCTAAAAACAATTTACCCGAATCTCCTTATATTCAATTTAAAACCGGCCAGGCAACTACCGGTGCGGTCACAGATAATACAATTCCCGATAGTCTGAAAAAACTATGGGCATATCCCGGTGAGGATAAAGTATACCTGGATAATATCAACCTGTTTAGTTCCATGTACAAAGAGAGTAACAGAAATTTCCAATCGAGTTTTAAATTTCCTTTTAACCTGAGATCGTCTCTTCTGGGATACCTGAAAATCGGTGGACAGTATCATCACCAGGAGAACAGTAATGATCAAAAAACACCTTATGCCAGTATCCGGAAAAGTGGTGATTTTCAGGAGGCGATGGTAGAAGCATTAGAGAATAAATTTGGGATACCTGTAGATGCATCCACGGCCAAATTTACGGCAGCTAATTTTATGGGAAGTTCCGACCTCACCAAGTCCTTTCTGGATAATCAATTCGGAGAAATTTATTGGGCCTGCGATCCGGCTATATTGGTTGACATGGCCCAATATTTGAGTAATTCTCCGGAGTGGGCCGGAAAAGCCACTGGTGGAGCGGATCAAACCGGCGGATGGTATAATGGAATGTTTCAGAATCTGGCCAATTCCTACCACTATATGGAAGAATACTATGCCGGCTACCTGATGTCAGAGATGACCTTCCGAAATTTAATGGTGGTCGGCGGCGCCCGATATGAAAAAACCGAATCAAAATATACGGCCTACAATATGTATGATATGCGCAATCCGGATGCCCAGAATTGCGATACGGTTATTGCCCGGCCTAAAAGTGAATTTTGGTTGCCGATGATTCAGGCTAAATACACACCATTCAAGTGGGCTGATATCCGCTATGCCTACACTCAAACTTTAGCCCGGCCGGACTATCATCAGATGTCACCGAAAGTCAACTATGATAATCCTCGGAAGCAGATTCGCGCCGGCAATCCCGATCTGGTACCGGCGCATGCCTACAGTCATGATCTGAACCTGACCTTTCATGGTAATAAGTTAGGACTTTTCTCTGTGGGTGGTTTTTATAAAATCGTGAAAAATTTCACCTATTACACTACTTACATCCTCCATAAAACTTCGAATTCAGCCGCGATAAAAACGATCTATGACATAAATATTATGGGTTCAATGCCAGAAGAAGGAGCTACTCTGTACACTTATGTCAATAGTCCTTATTTGGCATATATTAAAGGTCTTGAATTCGATTTTCAAACCAGGCTCTGGTATTTGCCCCTGGGATTGGATGGAGTTGTGCTCGGAATAAATTATACCAGGATCGAATCTGAAGCGACCTATCCTTTACATGATGATATAACCGATTACAGTACCAGACCACCGGTAACGACTACTTATGACAGTACGCGTGCCGGCCGCCTGATCTATCAGCCGAATGATGTCTTGAATGCCTATATAGGTTATGAATTCAAAGGTTTTTCGGCGCGCGTATCATTCCTGTTCCAGGGCAATTCGGTTAGTTATGTAGGAGCATTTCCAGAACAGGATGGTTATACCCGCGACTATTTCCGGATGGATGCCTCCGTCCGGCAGTCTCTGCCGTGGTTTGGATCTGAAGTTTACCTGGATGTCACCAATCTCAACAGCGAAACTAATTCATCCGCTCAGATAACCATAGACGGTTTCACGAACGTAAAAAATTATGGAATGACAGCGAATCTGGGAATCAGATTAAGGTTATAAACCAATAAAGGGAATGAGTATTAGATGAAAATATTCAAAATACAAACAAAAATCAGGAGGTCAGAATTATGAGACGTTATGCTATTTTTCTCACAGGAGCGATTCTATTGCCGGTATTCTTATTCGCTCAAGTAAAGGATACGATTGATGTTTATGGCCCTTATGGTGTCGGGGAGCCGAAAGGAGTAGAGGGTGATCTGAACACTGCCATTCAGACAGCGATTAACGCGGGTACGCTGTCAAATACGGTTTTTAAGTTAAGAGCATGGGACTGGTACGTCATTACTGGCACGATTGAAGTCCCGGCAGGGGAAACCCTTGAACTGGTCGGCCCGACAATCGGAAATACTCAGGAATCGGCGCCACCACAAATATTATGGACAGCCAGCAGCAGTGTCACTAAAAATTTCCTGATTGCGGTTTATGGTGACCTGGTCATGAAAAATATCTGGGTCAGATATGCCGATGCCGCCGGTGTTCAAACCGGTACCCCAATCGTGTTTGACGGCGACACAACCGGTACAACAGGAGATAACACTGAATACGGTACTTTTGAGAACTGTATCTTTGAATATATGCCCTGTCCCACGGTGACAGCCTCCGGGTCGATCTGCGTCAGATGCCATCACTTCAGAGGCGTGTTCCGGAATTGCTATTTCCGTAACTGTGTAGATTCACATTTCATGTATTATGGAAGAGCGGTTTCCTTTCCGTACGATGTTCCGGGTTATCATACC
This sequence comes from Fidelibacterota bacterium, assembly GCA_043808945.1. Lineage (GTDB taxonomy): Bacteria > Fidelibacterota > UBA2242 > UBA2242 > UBA2242 > JAGNGI01. The sequence goes on from JAZDEI010000334.1 coordinate 7,433, forward strand.
GATTCGATTTTATTCGAAAACTGCACGTTTGCCAATATGGGATATGTATATATGCAGGAAGGTACCAACTGGGGAGAAGATGTGCAGTTTAATCACTGTACCTTCTATAATGTCGTTCAATTCCCTCTGGAAAGCGGATGGTGGTGGAAACTGAATGTGACCAACTGCCTTTTTGTGAATGCCTGGATGATGGGCTATATTCCCGTCAGTGGTGTCGGCGGAGCGACCGTAACAATCCAACAGGCAGATTCAATTACATTTACAGTTCCGTTTACCGATCAGGATCGTCATATCATTTTTGCACATAGCGCTTATTATGTTGAGGACTGGCTGGTGGACTGGATGCGAGGGGGATGGGAAAAGAACTATAATGGTACGGAATGGCGACCAAATCCAAGAATAACTTCTGTCGGCTGCCCTTACAGCAAGGCACAGTATCAGGGACGGTTTTTTGATGAGATACCATATCCAAGACCAATGCTGGATAGTACTGCGCTGGTTTATTTTGATTCTACGGATGCTGACGGAAATAAACTCTATCCATTTATCAACCGGGCGAAACTTTATGATGTCAGTCTTTTGGATATGGATAAAAAATACGAACTCAATCCGCGATTCGATACAACTCCGCTTTATCTGGATTCTCTAAAATACTTCCTGGATAAAAAATGGGGTGATAATACGAATAGGATGTGGGCTTATATGCCGGAAGCCGGTTTTAACCAACAGTGGCCTTTGCCGGAAAACTTGATCTATGCTAATGATACCTTAAAAACCGCTGGCATGGACGGATTTCCGCTGGGCGATCTCTATCATTGGTGGAATCCGGCTGTCCGGGCTGGTGCTACCGATCGTTATACGGAATGGTTAGCCCAGGCTGATGAGGAAAGAGCAAAAATTGCCCAGTGGCGTGAAACCGGTATACATCCTGACAGTGTCGTTGGTATTAAGAAACAACCCAATACAACTGTTTCGAAATTCGCGCTCAGTCAGAATTATCCGAATCCGTTTAATCCCACCACGCAAATCGCTTATGCAATTCCACGCGCGGGTCATGTGACTCTGAAAGTGTACAACACGCTTGGGCAGGAAGTGACGACTCTGTTCGATGGTGACCGTGTAGTCGGTAATTACATTGCTACGTTTGACGGTCAGGGATTGGCCGGTGGTATCTACTTCTATCGCCTGCAGACCGAAGAAACTTCAATCACCAGGAAATTTGTTCTTCTAAAGTGATCACTTTTAGGTAAATATTATATATTAAAATGATCTTGAACTGTGATAAAAATAGTCATAACAAAGGAGGTGGAATTGGATGTGCTTATTTATTACAGAGTTTTTTCTGTAGTGGCAATGGTAGTAAGATTTATATCATAACTAATCATTAAAAGGAGAAGCAAAATTATGAAAAAGTTAGTTAATGCATGGTTTGTGATTGCTATTGCTCTACTCCTCTTCGGAGGAGTGGCAGTACAAGCGCAAGTCAATGTTGATCAATGGGGAAAGACCAGTGGCGGTACGGCCTGGCCGATCCTGAATACGGCAGCAACACCTGCTGGTAATGCCGGTATCGGAAATGGAGCCATTCCGACAGGTTGGGCTACCATCCGCGGTGGTTTTAACCAGACTTTTGAGGCAACTACCGGTCAGGCAGTTGTAGTCACCGGCAAAGTTGAATTTGTTGGCGGCGGTTGCGCCAGTGCATATACCCATCTGCGTTATGCCTTGACCTTTGTGGACAGCATTGCTCTGAACTATCAGAATACAGATTCTGCAATTTGGAAAACCACTGCCGATTCAGCCAAAAATCAGAATAAACATTACGGGTACGGATTCCATCCCAGAACCGGAACCGGTACGATGTCGAATGGAGCCGGTGGAGCCGGTGTAGTCTGGACCATTAAGAAAGGCAATTGGAACAGTACCTGGAGTAATAACGGCGGACCTATCTCAGCATTGAAACAAGCGCCGCGCAATGCCGTGATGGCGGTCGGTACTTATAACTGGGCTATTTCAGTTAAGAAAGTAAGTGAGACTACTAACGAAATTCGCTGGTATATGGTAAAAACGGATAACAAGTACTGGTATGGCGGCACAGTCGTAGACACTGCATTCACCACCAAATTCAACGGGATTTGTTTTGGTTTCAATAAAGATATAGAAGCCACTCAGGTCAATTTATCAGAAGTCCAAGTTGCCCTTGGTGCCCCCATTGTGGTTCCGCCAGCTCCCTGGGAACCGATCTATGTTACTGACTGGGGCAAGACCAGTGGTGGTACGGCCTGGCCCATCCAGTGGAATGATTCGACCTACCTCGATGGTGATGCCGGTATTGGAAATGGAGCCATTCCGACCGGTTGGGCTACCATTCGCGGTGGTTTTAGTGATCCTGTTACCGGTAGTCCTATTGTCGCAACCACAGACAAAGCGATTATTGTTAGCGGACAGCTTGAATTTAAGGGTGGCGGTTGCGCCAGTGCATATACCCATCTGCGTTATGCCTTG
>JAZDEI010000335.1:0-8182 GCA_043808945.1 Fidelibacterota bacterium
CAACCTATTAGAAATAATGTCAGTTCGTTTTAAGAAAGGAATTTTTATTTCAACTTTAACGATTTATTTAGTTCCTCGACCATTTCAGCGTTTATGGAAGTGTCTGAATAAATCTTGGTAATCAGACTTGGATCGTTCTTCAGATGTTCGTAATCCGCTTCGCGTACGGTGATCAGATTGCCCAGGGCTTCTTTGATCGCTAATCCGAGTAATATTTGCTGTCGTCCCTTCTTGAAATAACATTGTGGGCGGTTGAATTGCTTCGGGAATAGTGCGGCGATGTATGCTTCATAATCCGGATAATATTTCAGCATAATGTTTATGCGCGGCTCGCTTTCCATAATTCCCAGCGAAGGAATCAGACCACCAAAATCCGGAACATTTGGTATGCCCTTAATGGAATGACTGATTTCCGTCAGAGCAGACAGATAATGGTTAAAAAATCCCAGTAAAACCTGCGCGTCTTTCGCCACCACCAGATGGGTCGCCCGTAAATAATTCTCAACGTTATAGGCCTCCAGTCCTTTTCTTTTCAGGATTCTTTTCAGACGAGCCTGGCCAACCGGTTGACCCGCCAATAATCTCTGAATTTGACTTTCGCCGATCAGTTTATCCTTGTAGCCGGCCTGAAAGTGAAAATGAGTACTGGACGCCCCAGCCAGAGCACCGTTGAAATAAATTGAAAAATTATATAATGACCGGGCTATGTGGATCATATCGGAAAAACGATCAGCGATCAATTGGTTTGTGTGCCGGATGGTGGCAATGGTCAGATCACCGGGCAGTGTTATTCCGGGATTAGTCAGGATGATAAATTGCTGATCTTGCCGATCAATCAAGGTTCGATCCGCCGGAATGATGATCCCGTGCTGACCTTTGTCTAAAGTGCACAGAAAACAGACCTGCTCGGCGGATTCTTTCACCTTTATCTCGAAAGTGCTGGAGGTCAGGCTCTGGACGCGGGTCTTATTCAGCATCAAACGTACCGGGATCGTCTCGACCGGTAGCTCTATCGATAAACCCTGCCCATAGGTTTGCATATTTTTCACCAATCGCGGATAACCTTTTTCCGGATCGGTCTGCTGAAGAATCAGGGCTTCTGCCCGGTAATTATCGTTTATTTTCTCCGTGCTGACATCCAGTTGCAGAAAATATTCCGCGAGTTCGGCATCCGTTAAATGACGTTTGAATACATCCACCACTGATAATTATTTCTCCACTTAAAAATCCGTAACTGAATTTCTCAAAAACCGACCCGGTTATTGTATTTATGATAATAACTGTTGCTGAGGACGATATGCTTCAGTTCCTCAATGATCGCGATTTTAAAGGAGTACTTCGAGTAGTTTTTCCGCAGAAGTACATTTGAGCCAAGGTTTTCGCTGTCGGTATTGGCGCCATGTCGCACCGCTACATAATTAGCCTCGCTCAGGTTACGCTCGATCAGAAAGCCCTGTTTAAGCATTTGATCGGAAAGCGCCGCATCTTCACCGTACAGCAAATCCGGATAACCGCCGGCGGCTTGAATCGCCTCTTTGCGGTAATAGCGCGGTGCGCCCGGCCCCGGAATACACATCTGAAGCAATGGATTTTTCTGGTTGACCAGGTATTCATCGTGCGTGATGATCTGGTTATCCAAGGTCAGATCGCCGGTTTCCGGATTACGTGAGGCCGTCTGATAAATTCCGATGATTGCAGCCGACCCGCTGCGTTCGAACTGGCGTAGGATTTCGGTCACCGGATCCCCAATCAGAATATCATCGGAATCCAGCTGGCCGATGATCCGGTTTTTCGCGCGATGCACACCGTAATTACGGGCGCCACCGAGCGTTTTGCCAAAAGTCTTATAAAACTTGATCAGTTCCGGATATTGTTCACTATAAGGTGCAACGATATTCGGCGTTTCATCGGTTCCGTTATCGACGATTATCAATTCGATCGGAATGAACGGATCGGTCCGTTTGCGAACGTCCACGATCGACTCGATAGCATAATGTAAAAGTTTGGCACGATTATAGGTCGGCATCACAAACGAAATACCGGCTCCAAGACGTGGATCGGTTGGGACTTTCCGGCTGAAATAAGAATCGGGCAGAAATGCTCCGACATCTTTTAAATATTTTTCGAAGCTAACCGGTCCCCATTCAAAACGGGCAGGATCGTTAATGTAGGAAAAATGTCGTTCGAGTTTGCGGACGTTCCGTTCAGCCAGACTATCCTGTAAACCTTCTCCGACAAAATAGGGTGTACCACGTCTGAAAGTATAGCTTGGTTTGGGAATAGTATACAGCTGCCCACCCTGCGCTAAAATGCCCGTTCGGATGGCATAATCGCTCCCGTAATTCACATCGGTATCGAAAACCCGGGCATTTATGTACGGCCGCGTCACCGCGATTAAACCGCCGTGACAGAAAAACACCGGATTATTCGCCCGCCCGGGAATGATGATATTCGACGGATCATGCCCCGGTTTTAATTTCATCAGAACCGGCTCAGCGTCATTCGAATCACGAAATAATTCATAATGATCGCTGATGATAAAACCGGCTCCGGTCACCTGCGCGGCTTCAATATAGTTGGTTACTGTATGATCGTCTATCTGGACATAGTCGCCGGGCGTCGGTAAAAAGAGCAGATCGACATCCAGTATACCCATTTCCCGGAGTGTTAAAATCGCCTGATTGTAATTTTTATAATTACCGTTAATCGCAACAACCCGCTCATGAGACCCAGATGGCAAATCATCGATCAGATTTTTGGTATCCTCGGAGGCGATGATGATCTTCAAATCCTGTTTAATATTCTCCAGCATATAAAGAACATTCTGCCGGGTCTGTGATAAACCGTTCGGATCCTTCTGACTGGTAAAAATAACAACGGCACCTTTCATGCATTCACCCTGTATTTTTGACTTTTTTGTTTTTTTCGGAGACTTTCATTCTGCTCACCATTTACTGTACCATTAATATACGCCGAGTTCCATCGGTGACGTTTCCCAACGAGAACTGATCGGGATAAGTTTTTGATAAAACCAGCGGAGAACGGACAGTTGATAATAAGAAGACCGGGAAGAGATTCTGTAAGCATTTTTTCATTTCATTTAATAACAATTTTCGACTGATCTTCTCCTGTTTAATTCACCCTTCAACTATTAATAAACTGATGATAAGCTAAGCAACCACGGGTTTAGAGGCAATTTCCAAATCCGATTGTTTTGAGAATTCGTCGGGAATTGATATTTTCTGACGTTTTTAATGAAAGGTATAAATATGAAATCCGGAAAACTTTTAAGGCACATTATTTTATCAGGTTTCTGCCTGCTTATTTGGTTGTTCAGCCTCTGCTCTCCTCGTAAAAACGCTCAGGAAATCGCCTGGATTTACGATATGGATAGTGCTTTGACCTTGGCCGGTCAGATGCAAAAGCCGCTGATGATCGATTTCATGGCAACCTGGTGTCCACCTTGTAAAGCGATGGAGGAATCGACTTTCGTTGATCCGCTGGTCATGTCAAAATCGAAAAATTTCATCACCGTCAGGATCGATGTCGATAAACAGACAGCTGTTGCCAATAAATATAACGGTAATGCCCACAAATATGGCGGAGTCGGTATTCCTAATATCCTCTTTCTGTCTCCCGGTCAGGACACTTTAAGACACATTGTAGGCTTCTATTATCCGGCAGATTTGATCGCTGTGATGGATTCAATCCTGATGATTTTTCGACCGGATACCGGTAAATGATTGGCGAGCTCGATAAATCATATACGGAAATGAAGATGACACATTTCGCTAAAGCAGAAATAATGGTTAGTGCTCAGGATTTAACAATTCTTTATAAGCGAAAGCCGGTTATTTCTAATTTTGCTGAAAATGGAAAAAAACGTATCTTTGTCGCAATTTGAAATTGGAGATTTGTAATGAATGGCAGTATTCTGGTTTTAATCGCTATCCTGATTTTCGGACTGGCTTATCGGTTTTATGGTAAATTCCTTTCGAACAAATACCGGATTGACCGAAATCGTCCGACGCCATCGCAGTCCTATTACGACGGTGTCGATTACGTTCCGGCAAAGCTTCCGGTGCTGTTTGGTCACCATTTTGCCTCGATCGCCGGTGCCGGACCAATCGTCGGAACGATTGTTGCCGCGGCTTTCGGCTGGCTTCCGGCGGCATTATGGATCATGGCCGGTTCGATTTTTATCGGCGGGACTCATGATTTCGGAGCGATTGTTGTCTCACTCCGGCACCGCGGCCATTCAATTGCTAATGTCATTGAAAAAAACATCGGCGTAAAAGGCGAACAACTTTTCCTACTCTTCTGCTGGGCGACGATTGTTCTGGTTATCGCTGTATTTATTAATATTATCGCCGATACTTTTGTCAGTTCTCCGGCCTCAGCGACCTCTTCAATTTATTTCATCTTATTAGCTATTTTATTCGGTCTATCCATATATCGTTATAAAGTACCATGGGGATTAGCAACTTTTATAGGCGTAATCCTGCTTTTCGCCGGAATCTATCTCGGGATTTATTTCCCGATCCACGCCAGCCGTCAATTCTGGCAATGGACCTTGCTTGCCTATATTTTTGTCGCATCCGTAGCACCGGTCTGGATTCTGCTTCAACCACGCGATTATCTCAATTCATTCCTGCTGTACGCCTTAATGGCAGGAGGACTGATCGGAGTATTTTTCGCTCATCCTTCTATAAACATCAACACGTTTAACGGTTTCAGCGTGCCGAATTTAGGTCCTTTGTTTCCGATATTGTTTGTAACCATTGCCTGCGGTGCGATCAGCGGCACTCATTCCCTGATCGCTTCCGGGACAACCTCCAAACAGTTGCAGTCGGAATCGCACGCCAGAGTAATCGGGTACGGTGGAATGCTGGTGGAAGGTTTGCTGGCAATTTTATCCCTGGTCGCAGTCGCTTCACTCAGTGCGACAGAATTTTCGGAATTGTATAACAGTAAAAATTTCGTTATGGCATTTTCCGAAGGAATCAGCCGGTTTATGAATGCTATCCCTTTTCTGCATATTTCCGTTAAATCGGCCCGGATTTTCACGACATTGGCTGTTTCAGCCTTCACGCTGACATCTCTTGATACGGTTACCCGTATCGGGCGCTACGCCTTCCAGGAATTTTTTGAAATGCCTGATCGTGCTCCGGAACAGCAGAATATCCTGGCACGCAACCGTTATCTGGCGACTTTCATTACGGTCGTATGCGGGGCCGCTTTAACATTCAGTGGCAAGAGTGATTCGATCTGGCCGATTTTCGGAAGCGCCAATCAGTTGATGGCCGCATTGGCTTTCTTTGCAATCTCGATCTGGTTAGCCGAAATCAAAGAGAATTTCATGTTCACTCTGATTCCCGGTGTAATTATGCTTCTGATAACAGTAACAGCGCTTTTCACTCTTAGCTATCGTAATTTAATCTCAAATCAAAATTATATCCTGGGCTTGACCGCTATATTGATCCTGATAATGGCTCTTTCTCTGACCGTCAAAGCATTTTCTTTTATGATCCGTGAAGCCCGCAATAAAAAGAACTGAATTGATGCCAAATATTTTATTTTCTCTTATCTCAAATATTTATGAAATTTCATGTGATCTATAACAGGTATTGAAAATATTAAAGTGATAGGTGATTCGATGTCAGATAATGACCAGGCAAATGTCAATCTCGAATTAAGTCAATTGGGAAACATCCTTTTTCATGAAAATCCCCTGATCGTTATCAAATTTGATTCCGACCTGCGCATTGTGACAAGCAATAATCGCATGCAGGAAATTGCCGGGCAAGACTGGAAAAATTCAATCGGGTTTGATCTTAAAAACCTGACCGATCAAAGAGTGCTGGCAACTTTCAAATCAACTTTAGATGGCCTAAAAGGATCATATGAGGGCGAGTATATCTCTCATTTCCAGAATAAAGTACTCTGGATCAAATTAACTACCGTTCCATTATCCGATCAAATCGGAAAAATCACAGGCGGAATTGCTTTCATTCAGAACCTGACCGAATTTAATCAGACCAGAAATGATCTGCTGATTCAAAAATCCTTTTTTGAAAACCTGTTTGAATCTTCTCCCGATGCGATTGCAATTCTCGATCCTGATGATCGTGTTTTGCAGGTGAACGAACAATTCGTGACTTTATTCGGTTTTAAACCAGACGAAGTCATCGGCCGGCATATTAATGACCTGCTCGTTCCACCCCATCTGAAAGACGAAGGCCTGAACGCCACGCGCACTGTCGCCGAAGGCCACAGTCTGTACCTGGAAACAGTCCGACAAACGAAAGATGGTCGGCTAATAAACGTCTCAATCGTTGGAAAACCAATTTTTCTCAATCAAAGCAAACTGGCAGTATACGGTATTTATCGCGATATTTCCGAAGCCAAGCGCATTGAAGAAGTCATCCGGGAAAGCGAGGAAAAATACCGGCTAATGGTCGAAACTTCCGGTAATGCCATCGTGATTAATCAAAATGACCAATTTATTTTCGTGAATAAAGCCTTTGCCGATATGCTGGGTTATACCGTCACCGAACTTGAAAATATCGATTACCGAAAGGTTTATTCGAAAATAGGCCTGGATATTTTATATGAACGGGCGCGCCGGCGCGCCGATAAGGAGAACGTCTCTTCCCGTTATGAAACGATATTTGTCAGGAAAGACGGTTCTGAAATCGACGTTGAAGCGACCGTCTCGATTATTGAGTACAAAGGCAGTAGAGCGACCTTCGCCGTTATCCGGGACATCAGTGAACAAAAACGGCTTTACCAGGCCATGCTTGAAACTTTACACCAGACCGAACATCTTGGCGATTTCATCCCGATATGCGCTAATTGTAAAAAAATCCGGGACGATGATACTCCTGATAAAAACTGGATCGATCCGGAATTATATATCACCCAACGTCTGAAAAACGTCAGGTTTTCACATGGCATCTGCCCGACCTGCATGAAGATATTATATCCTAAATTCGTTCATAAAATAGAAAATAGACCATCGAACGAGACAAAATAGGACCGGCATTGGTAATCATTTAAAATCTGTACGATTGACCGGGTCAATTTCAAATTACTTCAGATTGAATTTAAGAACATTTTACGGAGATTGTCTGCACTATTCGTAATGACAAAACAAAATATATTCTGTTAATCCTATCCAAATAAATATAACAAGTCAATCTTGTTAATCTTGTCTAAAACGATCCGCGGAGAGGGAGGGATTCGAACCCCCGTCCCGATAAATCGGGAAACGACTTTCGAGGCCGCCGCATTCGACCACTCTGCCACCTCTCCAAAAAGCGGCGGTAATTTAATCCATTTATCTAAGTTTTATCAAGAAAAAATCAGTCGACAGACCGATCTATTGAATAATTCGGAAATAATTAAAAATGTAATCCATCTTACGCTCGCGGGCCGCAATATTGCCGGCCGATTCGCGGCGTTTTTCACTCCAAACCTTATCGGTTTTCTGCAGAGTATCTACCAATTCCCAGCGATGCCGGAAAGTCTGATCTTCCAGCAACCGGATCGATTGAATCTCCGCCGGAGTAAACCAATTCGCCACTTCCCGCTGAAAACGGGCGATATTTTTCAAAGTGATCAGATCGATTTCAGCTACCTCGTATATTTTCGCAGTCGTGGTCTTATCGAAATTAAATTGCCGTAAAACCTTATGTAACTGATAAGCATTTTTATAACTGCCCTCCAGTTCGACGAAATCAAGCCTGATACCCTGTCCCGCCAAACGGGCAGTTACGACCGGTTCGATCTCATATCCGACCCGCCGGTAAACCCGCTGATCGAAAACATTCTGCAAGAAGAACAAACAAACGAAGGTTACGATTGCAGCTATCATCGGCGTCATCACCCAGCCCGAAGCAATCCGTCCCAGTATCTTCAGATTAATGTTCCGGCGTCCTCGTCCGGCCAATCCGATCCCGACAACCGCCCCGACGACCAATTGCGAACTCGAGACCGGTACCAGCGGCAAGGCCGGTAATCCGAAATGAATGAGAAAATCATGCAAATTTTGCGAAGCGAATAAAAATTGCACCACGGCAGTTGCCAATATTACAACCAGCGCCATTTGCGGCGTCAACTTGATTAACTTTTCGCCGATAGTCGACATTACCCGCTTCGAGTAAGTAAATATTCCAACGGC
>JAZDEI010000336.1:0-5174 GCA_043808945.1 Fidelibacterota bacterium
TGCCGATTATGCCGGACTCGTCGCCCGGATCAAACAAGCCGTTCCGGAAGTGTGCCTCGGCGCGGATGTCATGGTCGGTTTTCCCGGCGAAACCGAAACCGAATTTGAAGAAATGTGCCGGTTCCTTGAAAATCTCGATATTAATTACCTGCACGTCTTTCGCTATTCGCCGCGCCCCGGTACGCCGGCCGGCGAAATGATCGATCACATTCCGGATTCCGAGAAAAAACGGCGCTCGGAAATTCTGCGTCAAATGAGCCGGCGCAAACGCGTTCAATTCATGCAAACCTTTTCCGGAAAAGCCTGTAGCGTGCTGATCGAAGAAAAAATCGCCCCCGAACTCTGGCAGGGGCTGACCGATAATTATATAAAAGTGCGCGTTTTTGCAAAAGAGGACTTGTTTAATCGCATCAGAAAAGTTAGAATAATCCATGTTTCGGGAGACTTTTTAAAAGGAGAATTGCTCAGTGAGTGAATGTCCGTACTTCATCGGAATCGCCGGCAATATCGGCGTCGGGAAAACCACAATGACTGACATAATCGCCCGGCGTTTTGGCTGGCGGGCTTTCTACGAGTCGGTTATCGACAATCCGTATCTCGAGGATTTTTATCTCGAAATGAAGCGCTGGAGTTTCAATTTACAGGTCTACTTCCTCTCCCATCGTTTCCGCAGTCATAAACAAATGACCGAGTGCGATATAGCTACCGTCCAGGATCGCACGATCTATGAAGACGTGGAAATCTTCGCACGGAATCTCTATGAGATGGGCAATATGAGTCAGCGTGACTGGGACAATTACTGCGCCCTGTTCGAAATAATGACCTCGTATTTAAAAAAGCCCGACCTGATTATCTATTTACGCGCCAGCGTCGATACCCTCCTGACCAGAATCAAAAAACGGTCGCGTGGATTCGAACGCGATATTTCACCCGAGTATATTTATATGCTCAATCTCGCTTACGAACGCTGGATCAAAGAAGAGCAGAAACGCAACCATGTTTTAATCGTCGAGACCGATCAGTTCGACGTCTTCCGCGATCAGGATAAACTGGAAGAATTCCTGCAGAAAATCCGGGTGATTTGTCCCTGAAAATCAATTGCATCTTGTACACGAAATGTACATCACATGGCAAACGAAATCGCAAAATTTAAAAGGTAACACCGCAAGTTCTCCAGTTCACTTTCTGCTTTTAGCAACAGGATAAATTAACTTCAAGCGGTATGCACTCAGCTTTTAAAATGTTCGGCCGGTCGCATTTCCTGACGCTGATGGTTATCATCGTCACAATGTTCGTAGCTCTCTATAAACTCCAAACCTGTTCACCGGGGTGGCGTAAAAAATATTTTCATCCCTTTTTAGCGATTTTTCTCTTTACCCAGATTGTAGGATGGCGAATCATTTTCATCTTACAACATGATTTCGCGCTTGATTTTGATTTACCCCTGCATTTATGCGGACTGTGTGAAATTTTACTATTCTACTATCTCCTGCGTCCTAATCAGACAGTATTCGATATTTTATATTACTGGATCATGTCGGGTTCGACCCTGGCGGTCCTGATTCCCGAACTGCAATGGGATATTCCGTCGGCACGATATTTTGCAATGTTTATTCCGCACAGCCTGATGGTATTCTGTATACTGTATTTCATAATCGTACTGAAAATCAGGCCGAGTCGCAATAGTTACTGGAAAGCTTTCCAGGCCATTAATATTCTGGCATTGATAATGATTCCGATCAATCTGGTTTTTAAAGCGAACTATCTTTACCTGCGTGACGTTCCGCCGGTGCAGTTCGGCCCGATCAAACTTCTGCCACAATGGCCCTGGTATCTGCTGGTACTGGATTTATTCTTCATTTTCTTTTATCGCCTGCTTTATCAACCATTTTACCAATCCTCACACCAGACTGCGTGCGATGAAAAAGAAACTCTTACGATATCACCATAATCCTTATTGCGGAATTGAATTAAAATCAGAAAGAAATATTTATCCGGCTCGACCATCCGAATCTGATTGCTACACTATGGCGAAGGGCGCAATAAACGATTAAAGAATAGTGACAAATATTCGTAAATTTCTGCGAAAGTGATTAAATCGTGATTGAAAATTGATCTTTAACTGGGGATAAAATGCCGTTTATTCATCGACTGAAAAATGAGGTGCTGGTTCTTGACAATGTCCTGACAGAAGGAAAATTGTCCGCCGGACTTCCGCCAATTCTGTTAAACCTGGAAAAGCCATCGGAAATTATCGCCTATCACCGTGAATATATCGCATCCGGTGCGGAAATAATTACGACTAATACCCGGAATGGCCTGCCGTCCGATCTGAAAAAATTCGGAGCAGAACGCGATTTCGAGCGCCTGAACGCCGCGGCTGTCGATCTGGCTTTGCAGGCCGGTGGCGGCAATGTATACATCGCCGGTGCGGTTGGCGGTGCCGGGATGGCGGTCGAACCATATGGCGACACCGGCTTTGACGAAGCCGTTGCGGAATACCGGCAACAGATCCTGATTTTGATCAACACCGGCGTTGATCTGCTCTTAATTGACCAGATCCAAAATTTACAGACCATGCGTGCGGCCGTGATTGCGGCCAATACTGTCCGCCTCCGGATTCCTTCGATCTGTTTCTTCGACCTCACGAAACCGGAAACAGATCCGAAATACCTGCTTAGCTTAGCCACTATCTTCGAGAGCCTCGATGTCGATTGCCTCGGTCTGAGCGGCGCACCGGAAATCTGCCGGGCCGCTCTCAAACAAATCAAACCGGCTACCAATCTGCCGATTGCCGTGCGGTTCGACATTCCTGGTGGCCACGATATCGATACATGGAGTGCAAAGTTCGCCGCTGAAGAAATCAATATTATCGGCTGTGGCGCCGGTGCTACTCCCGAACATATCCGAATAATTGCCGGCACCGTGCAAAACCGGACAATAACTCCGCGTCAGCAGGTTTTTCCGCTCCGGATCGCTTCGGCAACGCAGGTAGTTCGGATCGGCAATAGCCTGCCGTTCGTAAAAATCGGGGAACGCATCAATCCGACCGGACGCCGGAAGCTTTCCGCCGAATTAGCCGAAGGTCGCTTTGACACTCTTCTGCAGGACGCGAAAACGCAATTCTCAAACCAGGCGGATGCCATCGACGTGAATGTCGGAGCGCCTTTAGTCAATGAAATCGACATGATGTCCTTAGCGGTGCGCCAGATTCAGGATATCATACCCTCGCCGCTCGTTTTAGACAGCGCTTCACCGGAAGTAATCGAGGCCGGGCTGAAAATGTATGTCGGCAAGGCGCTGGTCAACAGCGTCAATGGTAAAGAAAAACGGCTGGCCGAATTGTTGCCAATCGTGAAAAAGTACGGCGCGGCGGTCATCGGGCTTTGCATCGACGAGGAAATGCCCGCCACGTCCGCCAGGCGTTTAGCAATTGCCCGGAATATCCTGGCGACCTGTCTCGATTTTCATATCGCCCTCAATAACCTGATCATCGACCCGGCCGCGCTGGCCATCGCCACTGACGAAAATTCCGGACGCGAAGTCCTGACCGCTATCCGGCTGATAAAAGAACAACTGGGCCTGCCGGTATCGCTGGGCGTCAGTAATACTTCATTCGGCTTGCCGCAGAGAGCGCTGGTACATAATACTTTTCTGGCTCAGGCTATCGGCGCGGGATTAGATGCCGCGATTCTCAATCCAATGGACGAACAAATTCATGACCTGATCGCCGCCGCCAGCCTTTTCGTCGGGCGCGATCCTAACTGCCGCAATTACCTGAAAGCATATCGGGCAAAGAAGAAAGCGGAGACTAATTAATCCTCGTGTCAACGCTCCGGTGTTGACACGTCATATCCGATGGTTCGTCTCGACGCTGAAGCGTCGAGACGGAGAATTAATGAGGTTTAGAAAACGATCCGGGAAGCAGAGAGACAAGAATTAAATCGTTCCGGAAACTCTCAAATCTCAATTTGTCGAACCGCTTTTCGGTTGACTGTCTACCCGGGTAAGACCGTTATTTGATCAACAGACATTTCTTTGTACTGCTGTATTTGCCCGCATCGATCCGATAGAAATATATGCCTGAAGGAACAGCAGATCCATTCCAGATAACCGAATGATAGCCGGCATTTTCAGGTTCACTCACCAGGGTTTCAATCAATCTTCCGCCGATGTTATAAATCGCCAGTTTTACAAATGATGATTTGGGTAGCCGATACGATATGGTTGTCGTCGGATTAAACGGATTGGGGTAATTCTGGTAAAGTGAAAATATTCCGGGGACAAAGCCGTCTTCGGTTTTAATTGACACAGGGCCGTCTCCGGGATAAGTCGTCGTGGTATGGCCATAAGTAACTGTATAACTCGTACCGGAGGTCTTAATAATAACATGTCCGTTTGCGACAACTCCTTTACCGGATGGAATGGTCCCGCCCGTTCCTAATTCGGTCTGGTAGATATAGCAGTTCGCGGCGGCCAGGCGATCCAGCACTCCATGGGTCGGATGCTTGTAACTGTTGCCATTACCAACCTCAATAATGGCAACTTCGGGCCTCAGAGAATCCACGAATGTTTGATTGGTACTATACTGACTGCCGTGATGATTAACTTTCATGGCATCCACATCGCCGACCTGAGACGCCAGCGGGGTCTCGCTATCCGCGTATGACGACGACTCTCCTCCGAGGTCGCCGCCGGTGAAATACTGGAATGAGTTATAGTTCAGCAGCCAACCGATGCTAAGGTCATTTTCACTTGATGTCGCTCAGGCAACAACACCATAGTTAATGACTTCTCCGTCAGTAGCGACACACTTCGTGGTGACGCCTCCTCCGAGATCCAAGATCTGACCGAGAGAAATTGTATAACGCCGGCCGGTTGCGTTGGCGGCCGCCACGTATTGTTTAAATCCCTGTGTGCTGTCTGGAATCGGATCGCTTCCTCTGTCGTATACCGTATCGATGTTATCTACTCCGAGACTGTTGATGACTTCATCCAGTCCGCCGAGATGATCGGCATGATAATGAGAACAGACGACATAATTTAATTTCGTTATGCCAAGCGAGGTCAGATACGGACAGATGATATTCGTTCCATTACCCGCATTTCCGGCATCTATGAGCATCGTCTTTCCGGTTGGTGAGATGATTAATGTGGCATCGGCCTGGCCGACA
>JAZDEI010000337.1:0-2212 GCA_043808945.1 Fidelibacterota bacterium
CCGACTGCAGTCGGAATTTACGTCGCTACTTTTTATGAGGGGAAAGCGATTCGATAATATTTTTAGCGTTAGTATTGCCGGAATTGAGTTCGAGCGATTTCTGATAACAGGATTGCGCCTTCTGGCGATCGCCTTTTTTCAACCAGGCTTCACCAAGGCTGTCCCAGACATTCCAGGATTGCGGGTATTCCTCTGTATTCAGCTTGAAAAGTTGAATGGCTTCCTCAATCTTGTTGACGCCCAATAATTGATAACCAAGTTCATTCAGGGCATTTTCGGAAAAGAGGATTTTATCCGGATTGCGTTGCTTGAATTCTGCATGGAATTTCAAAGCATCGGAGATTTTACCGCTTCTGATCATTTTCATAAATGCTTTGCCGTCAGCGATAACACTAAACTGATTGTCAAGGATGGCATGAGTTTGTTTTTGCCAGGTCGCAATCTGTTCTGTATTGACCGGTTTCAGCGCCTTAGCCCATTTGGTAATCGTGTTAAAAAATAATTCCGGCTCGTCGCTATAGATGTCGTGGCTGGATTTTAAGAAGAGTTTGAACTGCGCGTGCGGGTGATTTTTTCGGAATAAAGGAATTTTCTTTTCCGACCAGACCGAATCGTACTTACCTTCGCAGATCAGGGTCGGGATTGGACAATCATTAAAAACACCTTTGAAATCGTAGATCTTGAAGTCCGAACTGTAAGCCGGGTCGTAAACAATATCGTATAGCGCGGCCTGTGCCATCCTTTCCCGTTCAGGTTTGCGGAAGTTCTGCCGTTTCCAGCCGCCGTTGATATCTTTATTGAAATAGAACTGCGATAATGTCAGTTTTCCGGCGATGGCCATTGACATCAGTTCGCCGAATCTTTCGGTTTCCTTTTCGGAATAAAACGGAGTCAGTTTCAGGGCGTCGATTTCCGGATTGCTGAGCATCGGTACGGCCCCGACCAACATCATACCCGACACCGCTTCCGGATATTTAATAGCATAAAACTGGGCGATGGCGCCACCATAGGAATGTCCCAGCACAATCCATTTTTCAATGTTAAGCGACTGGCGCAGTTTTTCCAGATCGTCGACCGCCTGCTCGAAAGAGTAACCTGCTCCGGGTTTGTAATCCGAGAGTCCGCAACCGCGCTGATCGTAATATATTACTTTAAGATTCTTACTTGCGGCGGTCATCCACGGATGAAAGCAATGATGCGTTCCGCCCGGGCCGCCATGAATCAGCACCAGCGGCATGCCGTCGCCTTCGATTTCGCAATACAGGCGGCAATCGCCAATATCGACATATTTCTTTTCAGCGTTCAGATTGTCGCAGAGCCGGGACACCTGCGGCAGATTGTAAACGATGCTGTCTTCGATATGCGGTTTGGCGTTGAGAACGTTTTCGCGGGTGTCTTTATCACAGGCCGAAATAAACATAAGAGCGATGACAGCAGTAAGCGCAAACCGAAACAGCGCATTGGCTATCGGGTATTCGTTTACAGTGCGGATTTGGCATAAGTTGTTCATCATTTCATCCTTTTTAAATTCCGGATCAAATTATACCGGACATAGCAATCTGAAAACAGCGAATATTTTGGTGGAAAAATAATCGGCTGAGAGGATTATTGATTAGCCAAGCGGTCGGAAAATTTTCAATATTCAATCTCCTACCTGCAATTTTCAATTATTCCCCAGTCCATGCTTTTTCAACTCGGCCCGGAACCAGGCAATGTCCTCCGGTAAAGTGGCGAACACTTCCTGGAATTTGTAGAATTCGAAGGCGCGAATGCCTTTCAGGCGCGGCTTGCAATAAATTTTAACGTGCCGGTCTTTTTCCTTTTGTTCGAGGATGACTCTCTGCATGATCTGGAAGGTCCCCAGCAGAACATCGACCGGATTTGGAACTGCATTGGCTTTGATCTCCTTCTCGCCGGAAACGTCGATGCTGATAATGAAGTCGCAATCTTTGGTCAACAGGTCGAAAGGCACGGGATTGACCACGCCACCGTCGATCAGCAGGCGATTCCCATATTCATACGGCCGGAATAATCCCGGCACGGAGATGCTGGCGCGGATGGCCGGAACGAGATCGCCGTTCTCGAAGACCACCTGTTCCTTACTCCAGTAATCGGTTGCCACGATTTTCAATGGAATGGCGAGTTTCTCGAAGTTCCGGACGGGCAAGCGTTCGGCCAAAAATTCTTCGATCTTCTTGCCTTTGACCAGACC
>JAZDEI010000338.1:0-7536 GCA_043808945.1 Fidelibacterota bacterium
TTTTACCGACCGCAGGCCGAACATTTCGCCGGATTGCTCCCGGCCTCACCATAATTAAAAGCCTGATCGTGCAGCCGGGCGGTTATGCCGATTTGCTTCGGACCGTCGATCAATTCGCCGAACTGGTTGACGCTTTTATCACCGATACCTTCGATCCGGCGACCGGCGCTACCGGTGCGACCGGCAAGACCCACGACTGGGAAATCAGCCGCCGGCTGGTCGAATATTCACCGAAACCCATAATCCTGGCCGGAGGATTGAATCCCGTCAATGTCCGCGATGCTATTCTGACCGTCAACCCGGCCGGAGTCGATGCGCATACCGGTTTGGAAAAACCTGATGGCTGGAAGGATGAACGTCTGGTGCGACACTTCGTCCAATCCGCCCGATCGGCATTTGTGGAATTGGGCCAAACCGTCAACGCAGTCACGCCATTACCGATTGATGGTGTTCTCGATCTCCACACATTTTCACCGAAAGAGATCAAAGACCTGATCCCAGAATACCTGCAAGCCTGTCGCGAGAAAGGCATCCTTGACGTGCGCATCATCCACGGCAAAGGCACCGGCGTCCTGCGCGAAACCGTGCAGTCCATTCTCCGCAATTTATCATATGTGGAAAAGTATCAACTTGCCAACGAATCCGGCGGCGGCTGGGGCGCGACGGTTGTTCGGCTTAAGGCAATAAAGTAGTGGGAACAATTCATGAATTGCCCCTACAAAGGCTGATCTTATAGATGGCGCCCTCTGACAATCACAATATACCTGAAAGCCATATCACCGACCGTAACGACCATATCTTCCGTAACACTGGCTCCCATGACATTAATTCCATCAAGACTTAGATTTCGATTCCATGTTTTCCCGTTGTAATGTAAGAATTCACCCCAATGGGTAAAGGCATAGACGTCATTATAGCCGGTCCCGCGCACCAAAAATGGAGAGCCGTTCAAACGTTTATCGGGGCCATGCTCCAGTATTCCCTTACCCTTCTTGATGGATTCTTTCCAGAGTCCGGAGTTGGATGAAATATAGACGGTGTCATTATATGTCCATACAGAAGCCATATAGCCTTTCAGTTCAGTTGTGCTTCTTTCAGTTGTATGGCCTGCTAAGGATTCATATTTCCTTATCCATTGTTGACCGTCACAGAATAACGTCACACTTTCGAATCCGTTGGGATGCTCGTCGTCTAATTGATTGGATATTGCTGTTGCCCAAATATGGTTGGCGTCAGTGCCGCAGATGTCGATGATCGGGGTGTCCGTTCCGCTCTCCATCTTCAGGAAAGTTGAGCCGTCGTAGTGGACGATGGTGCCTTTTCTACCAACAAAGTAAATATCTTCAGGTGATGAAGCCCAGATATGTTCTACTCCTCCATCATCTGCATCAAGGACATTCATATCCCAAAGATGATATAAAATCCATTCTGTACCGTTCCAATGCTGTGGTAATCCAGATGTAATCCAGATATCAGATTCTGAAAAATATAAAATACCATAATTTGGAGAATACCCAGATAGTACTCTAAACAGTATCCATTTACTATTAGTCCATCTACCCGCATTGAATGTTCCACTATCTGTCTTAATATATCCTGTAACCAAGATGTTATTTTCATCCACAATCAAGACATCATTCAGGTAACTGCCGTAGAGACCAAGCGTATCGATCTCCCAGGTGAAGTTGTGGCTGGTGGTATCGGTTAGTGTTTCCTCGGATTTGATCGGGTCTTGCGTGCAATTGGACAGAAGCAGGAACAGGCCGGTTATAAGAAACATCAGGCTGGTCATAATAATTGAGTGTCTGTCAGCGGACATCGTCTTTCCTGTATCCGGTCCTTGCACGCCTAAAACTACAACTGATTCGCTGTATTTTCAACTGGTTTATGGCAAGTTCATTAAAACCAATTTAGCGGCTCCTTTGTCGCTCCGGAAATTGGTTATGGTCACCAATAACCCGCAACTCGCCAACTCGTAACTCACAACCCGGATTCTAATCCCCGTACAGAATCTTTTGGGAACCGATGCAGGCTTTCTTGTCATGACGAAACAGCGCGAAGGTCTTTATCATAAACCATTCCAGCGAACCGGCAAAATCGACTTTTTCCCAGAGCGGCACGATAATTATCCAGATCAGGCAAATGACACCGATGAATACGAAAATCTGGGTTACGTTCCAGATCAGGACCGGAATCTGATTTACGAACGAAATGGCGGTTTCCCAAAATTGTTCGAAGATCAGATAAACACCATGCGCAATTGAAAATTCCATGACATAAATCGTCAGGGATACGATACTGAAACGGCGGATGGCCAGGGTATGTTCGATCCGGCGCTGACGGCGTTCCGGCCGGCAATAATCGAACCGGCCCAGCATCAGGACTGTCGCGAACGTCATTGCCCCGAGATTCATGACCTGGAGCATGTTGGGAATATCGTCGGAAGCAATGTTGCCAAACGGATTTTTATTCAGGATTGACCACAGGATAAATGAGGTCAGCGTGATCGTAAAGAACAAACCGGCATACTTGCGGATATTGGTGAATTTCTCTTTATTATGAATAGCCGCGCCGATAATGGCGCCAACATACCCAAAGCCGAGAATCGGAAAAAGGCGGAAACGGCCAGCCGTCATTTTGCTCCACACCAGTAGAATCAGTTTCCAATGATGTTTGTTAGCAACCGCTTCTATGGGCTGTTTCAGGGCGTGGACGACCGGTGTAAACACAAACCAGATTATAGTGATAACGGCCAGTCCGATATAAATGTGCCAGGCATCGGCCTTGTTTACAGTACCGCCGGCCGATGCTTTTACTTTTCTGGATTTGACCTTATTGAGGATAAACAACATGAATGCCGGCACAATGATCCCGGTCAATGCTATGGAATCCAGCGTATCGGCATAATAGCGCATTTTGAAGTTAAAAATGTTGATCGAACCGTCTTCAAAGATACCGCCCTCGAATATGAATACCGCCGTCCGGCTGACCAGCAATAACAGGAGCGCGGAAACGATCCGCCGCAGAATGTAGGCGGAACTTTGATCCGGATCCCGTTCATACACGCGCAGAAAGCCATAAGCGATATTGGCACCGGTGATCAGAGTAAAAATCGGACCCCACAACGACAGAATCATTACCGGGATCAGCAAATAAATAATCTCCGCGGGAATCCTGGCCATCAGCGGTTCAAACAGAGCCGGATCGTTCTTGCCGATCTGATAGATCAGGGCGTGCACCGGGATCAAAAAGAGGATGGCAATGCCTTTGACGATATCGAATGTATAGATTCTTTCCCGATCCATTTTTATCTGAAATTCATCGTTTTTAGTGACGTAATGTAAAAAGCTCTGGCGAGAAATTCCAGCCGATTCACTGAATCAGTTTCGGCGCCGGTCTTTGTCGGCAAAATATTTACTGAGCAGGTAGAGCGTCGATCTTTCCTGCTCGGTGAGCGTGTCGTAACCATTTGAGCCGATTTTATCGAGAATGCGGTCGAGTTCCTCGCGCATTGTTTCTTCAGTCTGATAGGAGAAAGTGGCCGGTTTGTCCACCGGTTTACGTATTTTAAAAGGTGACTTCCAATTATGGAAAGGATTTTTGATCTTCAGTCGCGGCCAGTGCCAGTCAGCTGAGTGGGGAGGCGTCCGTAAAAGTGCCAGCCATTTTTTCCGGGAAAGGTAGACATAGCCAACCAGCAATCCGCCCAGATGAGTCAGATGACTGATGTTGCTGACGCCCGGCGCCAGGGTCGAAAAAAAGGTGATGATAACCATAATTGCCACGAAGTACTTGGCCTTGATCGGGATCAGGAAATAAAAATAAATATAGCGGTTCGGGAACAGCATCGCGAAAGCGACCAGCACTCCGTACATCGCTCCGCTGGCACCCACGACCGGGATGTTGGAATTGGCGCTGAACCACAAGGTGATCAGGCCGGAACCGACACCCACAATGGTGTAAAATTTAAAAAATTCGCGCCGGCCCCAATAGTTCTCGATCTCCATCCCGAACATCCACAGCACAAACATATTCCAGAAAATGTGGCCGAATCCGCCGTGGATGAACATGTAGGTGAATAATTGCCAGACATAGCCTTTCGTCAGAACGAGGTGCGGCACCAGGCCGAAATTGAAAGAGAAGAAACGCTGAGCCTGAAAAATCAGCATTATCAGAAAAACTGCTACGTTGGCGATGATAATATCCCGGATCGCGCCGCGAAACAGGCGCGGACGCACGAAATTGAGGTTGGGACGGGATTGGTAAGGATTATAGGAATTCATCTCGAAAAACCTTTTAAGCGGATGTGGCCGCGATCTGGTTTAGAAGTTCCAGGCTTTTAAAGCGGGTCGGCAAATCCATCTGAATCGCCAGATAATTAACCAGAGTTTTAGCAATCATGCCAATCGGCAAATTACCAGAATTTTGCGGTAATCCGTTGCGAATATCGGGCACCACGATTTTTTTTAGAAATTCCATTCCGGCCGCCGGAATAAACAGAGCCGAAGCATCCGCTCTGCCACAATGTTCGCACTGCAATTGCCCAATGGCCAGATTAAAACAGGCCGCCTGTAAACTGCGACCGCAAACAGCACAGTTGTCGAGATTGATCTGGTAACCCATCAGCGCCGTCAATTTTAGCAAAAAATACAGGAGCGCCGCCGCGCTGTCTGAGCGGTTGGCATCCATATAATTCAGCGTCTGCACGACCAGTTCAAAAACCGGCTCGTCCTGATGATGTTCGTGGATGAATTTATCGAGGCACTCCAGAACCGCTGTGGCCATCACGGTCGTCTGAATGTCATTACAGCCATATAAATATGTTTGCACGGTTTCGATTTTTGCGAGAGTCTGAATGTCGCGGGTCGGTTTGAAATAGAACTGGACTTCCAGCAGGCTCAGCGGTTCAAGATAACCGCGGAAAGGGCTTTTCAGATTACGGGCGCCTTTGGCGATGACCGCGACTTTACCGTGCGATTCGGTAAACAGGCGCACGATCAGGCTGGTGTCCTGGAAGGGAATCGTCTTGATTGCGAAAGCGCGGGTCTGAATTATCGCCATTTTGATTTTATTTTGACAAGATTAACAAGATTGACAGGATTGGATATTGGAGATTGAAAATTTCAAATTGTCCACCTAAATGCCTATCGTTGACACCAATGACAAAAAACTCAAGATGGACGAATCTTAATACGCCCGGGCGAAAATGACGACGGTATCAGCGGGTTTTCCGGTATAGAAGCAAATGCCTTTTTCCTTCTGATCGAAGGGAATGACCCGGATGGTTGCCTTCGTTTCTTCCTGAATGCGGGCTTCATCGGCGCCATCGCCGGCCCAGAACGCCCGGATAAAACCGCCCTCTTCGATCACCTGTTTGAATTGATCATAATTCTCGACCGAGAAAGTGCTTTTTTCCCGGAATGCCAGGGCGCAATTAAACAGATCTGATTGAATTTGGTCAAGCATGTTTTTAATAATTGGCGCCGCATTTTCGACCGGAATGAATTGTTTGCGATTAGCGGCAGGATCGTCTGCGGATGAATCGCGTCGAACCAGAACGACCTGGTTTTGGGCGACATCTTTGGGACCGACTTCGATCCGAATGGGAACGCCTTTCATTTCGTATTGATTGAATTTCCAGCCGGGTGTTTCCTGCTCGCGATTGTCGTAATAAAAACGAATCTGCTCGGCCTTTAAGGCGGCGGTCAGGTTGGCGATGAGCGCGTTGATCTGGCTTTTTTCCTCATCGCTTTTCCAGATCGGAACGATCACGACCTGGTACGGCGCGACGCGCGGCGGCAGGATCAAACCTTTGTCGTCACCGTGGGCCATGATCAGGCCACCGATCAGGCGTGTGCTGACGCCCCAGCTGGTGGCGTAGACATATTCGAGCTGGTTGGCTTTATTCAAAAATGTAACGTCGAAAGCTTTGGCGAAATTCTGGCCGAGATTGTGCGAAGTTCCGGCCTGCAGGGCTTTTTTATCACCCATCATGGCTTCGATGGCATAGGTATGCACCGCGCCAGCGAATTTTTGCGCATCGGTTTTGCGGCCGACCAGCACCGGCATGGCTAAATAGTCTTCGGCTATGCAACGATAAACTTCCAGCATGCGGCGCGCCTCTTCTTCGGCCTCTTGCGGTGTGGCGTGCGCGGTGTGGCCTTCCTGCCAGAGAAATTCGGTCGTACGCAGAAACAGACGGGTACGCATTTCCCAGCGGACGATATTTGCCCATTGATTGATCAGCAGTGGCAGGTCGCGGTAGCTGCGAATCCATTTTTTATAACTGGCCCAAATAATCGTTTCGGAAGTCGGACGGATGTACAGTGGTTCTTCGAGTGGTTTGCCGCCGCCGATGGTCACGACCGCACATTCCGGCGCAAAACCCTCGACGTGATCGGCTTCGCGCTTCATATAACTTTCCGGAATGAACATCGGGAAATAGGCATTGACGTGACCGGTTTCCTTAATCATGCGGTCGGCGATATCATGGATATTTTCCCAGATAGCGTAGCCATAAGGCCGGATGATCATTGTCCCTTTTACAGGTCCGTATTCGGCCATCTCGGCTTTCAGGACGACGTCGGTGTACCATTTGGCATAATCCACACTGCGTTTTGTAACACTTATTGACACGTTAAATTCCTTAGTTTAATTCATTGCTTTTTTCTTTGAATCCGATGCGATGGAAAGGATTGACGATGCTGGTGCAAATGTTATAAAGATGGGCCGCGATGCGTTTCAGAAAACGGGCATACAGCGCCAGGGTCACGGCATCGGAAATGCTGAAATTGCACTCGCCTTTGACTAAGGTATTGTCCATAATGGCACTATCGCGCGAAACGTCTTTATACTGGTTGACGACCTTGCGGGCCAGTTCGACATCCGATTCCGGGAAGGCTTTGATCGTCCATTCGAAAAAGTCTTTGACCCGGTTTTCGATGCTAACGACAGTCTCTTCAAATTCGGCGGCATGTAATTTCTGTTTATGCTGAATTGCCAGGTCGGCGATGTTTTTAGTATAGTCACCGATGCGCTCGATGTCGATCAC
Organism: Fidelibacterota bacterium; assembly: GCA_043808945.1. Lineage (GTDB taxonomy): Bacteria > Fidelibacterota > UBA2242 > UBA2242 > UBA2242 > JAGNGI01. Next base: position 7,052 of record JAZDEI010000338.1, read on the forward strand.
GACGCTGGCCAGAGTCAATCCGGCAATAACCTCACTTTTATCAAAAATCATCAGGTGCGTCATCAGTTTTTTACGGATGTCCCGTTCCAGTTTATTGATGGCTTTATCGTGTTGATAAACATCCAGGCGCAATTCACCGGTCGGACTTTCTCTCAGCGACCAGACCGATTCAACGAACATTTCGCGGGTTTTTAATAACATTTTGATCGCCTCATCGACAGTTTCGGCAGTCAAATTTTTCTTCTTCCAGACTTTTAAAAATTCGCTAAACATATCTACCTCGTTATAAAGATAATAATTATAGGGATAACAAAGAAAACAGTGACAATATACACAATCGCATAGAGCCTGTTTTTACGGGTTAAATGTGCCAGCATTCTGGCCAACGCGATCGGAATTCGTTGCAAAGGCAGAAAAATACACGCCCCAATAATGTTGAATAAAGTATGCGCAAAGGCGATTGTGATGGCTCCGACCGAGTTGGT
>JAZDEI010000339.1:0-4274 GCA_043808945.1 Fidelibacterota bacterium
AGCTCATTGAGCGACAGATTCATCGCGATGCGAATCAGGTAAGTGCCCACCGCAGATTCACCCCGAAATTTTCTCATGCTTTTAAAGAACCGGATGAAGGTTTCCTGGCCGACATCATCGGCTTCCGGGCAGTGTCCCAGCATGCCAATAACGGTGGCCGCCACCCTGGACTCATACCGTCGTACGATTTCCGCAAAGGCATTCTCATTTCCTGAAATGCTTGCATCGATAATCTCTTGATCAGTTAAAAAAGCGGTTTTCTCCATTACATCCAAAACACTTACTTAGACAAACCGACCGCCTAATTTATTCCCAAGTGGCTGAAATAAAAAAATCTTCTTCGGCTTTAACCATTCCGGAATAAAAACGATCTATTACCGGTCTAATCAGCGGTTATGAAAATTGAAAAACGAAAGGAATTTAAATGAAACCAATAAAGCCCCGGCTGAATATCACGATGCTACTTCTGATAGCCGTAGCGATAAACGCCAATGCCCAGCCAGAACCCGGGCGGAGAGCGAGCAAAGAACAAATGGTCGCGCAACGTCTCGAAAAATTGGATGCGGTCCTGAAACTAAGCACCGATCAAAAAGCGAAAATTAAAACAATTCTGGCGGAAGAAATGACGACCATAGATAAGAATATGATTGCCCGCCACAAGGAAGACAAAACGCAAAGATTCGAACAAATGAAAGCCGAAATGGATAAAATCCGCGCGGCGGCCAATACCAAAATCAAAGCCGTTCTCACCGAAAAACAACAGACCGTCTATACTAAATTTCTGGCCGAAGAAGAGAAAAACCGTCCGGGCGAAAACGGCCAGCATAAACCTCCGGCCTCCAACTGACTTTTATATAAGGAATAGAGAACACTATGAAAAAGAACGCTAAGAAAAAAATATACCTGCTGGTCATTCTCTTAGTGGTGATCGCCGCCGTCTGGTTTTTTCTAAAGAAGAATAATGCCGCGACGACGCCTCAGATCGCCTACGGCAATGTCACCCGTGGAAACATCGAAACGCTTATTTCCAGTACCGGAACGCTGGTAGCCATCGGGACGGTGGATGTCGGGACGCAGGTTTCGGGAAAGCTGAACGAAGTTTTAGTAGATTTTAACGACAAGGTTAAGAAAAACCAGGTGTTGGCTGTTATTGATACGACCCTTCTGGCGCAATCCGTCAAAGAAGCTAAAGCCACCATGCAGAAAATGCAGGCGCTTTACGATCAGGCGGCTTTCGAGTTTGACCGGATGTCCAACCTGTATCAGCAAAAGCTAGTTTCGGAACAGGATTATATCGATGCCAAAACCAATAAAGCCACCAGCGATGTCGGCGTTGCCCAGGCCCAAATTTCGTTGGAGAAGGCGCTGACCGATTTCGGTTATGCCATTATTCGCTCGCCAATCTCCGGCACGGTCATCGACCGGGCCGTCGAACAGGGACAGACAGTGGCCGCCAGTTTTTCGACGCCGACGCTGTTCACGATTGCCAAAGATATGACCAGGATGGAAATCGAAGCCCTGGTCGATGAAAGCGACATCGGCTCGATCCAAACCGGCCAGAAGGTCCGTTTCACGGTGCAAAGTTACCAGGAAAAAACTTTCAACGGCGTCGTCAAACAGGTTCGTCTGCAACCGACAACCGTTTCAAATGTCGTGAACTATACTGTAATCATCGAGGCCGATAACAAGGAGCAACTGTTACTGCCCGGCATGACCGCGACGGTCGATTTCATCATCGATTCACGCGAAAATGTACTGACTGTTCCGAATAATGCCCTGAAAATAAAACCGACTGAAAAAATGATGGCCGAAGCTCATGAAGCCCGGCGCGCCCGGATGGAACAAATACCAGATTCAATTAAAACCCAAATGCGGGAACGCATGCCACAGCCGCCAGCGGAATTTGACGAATCCAAACAACCGACGACTATCTGGTATGTCAACGATGCCGGTCAGACGCTTATGTCTTTCGTGAAAACCGGCTTGAGCGACAGTAAAAATACCGAGATTCTGGAAAGTCCGGAAATCGCGGAAGGCATGAAAATTATCGTTAGCCTCACGACAAATAGTGAAAAAACCGAGAGTAGTACATCCAGTTCAGGATCGACCCGGCGTACTATGGGCGGCCCCGGCGGCCCGCCACCTTTTTGATAAAATCCGGAACGAATTAATCACTTTGAGAAAAAGAGAATAATTATGTCAACTGTAATAGAAGTTAGACAACTCAGAAAAACCTACCAGGTCGGGGACATTGAAGTCCACGCGCTTCGGAAGGTCGATTTTACAATTGAAGCCGGTGAATTTACCGCTATCATGGGCGCCTCGGGTTCGGGCAAATCGACCCTGATGAATATGCTGGGCTGCTTAGATCAACCGACGGCCGGCGAATATCTCTTAGATGGCGTGAATGTCAGCACATTGTCGCCTGATGAACGCGCCGATATTCGCAATCAAAAGATTGGCTTCGTTTTTCAGGGATTCAACCTGCTGTCGCGGACGACCGCCCTGGAAAATGTCGAACTGCCGTTAGTTTATGATCGCCATCAGCGGATCAAAAATCCCCACACTGCTGCCAAAGAAGCCCTCGAGCGAGTTGGCTTAAGCGACCGTATACATCACGTTCCCAGCCAGCTTTCCGGCGGCCAGCAACAACGGGTTGCCATTGCCAGAGCCCTGGTGAACAAACCCTCGATCCTTCTCGCCGACGAACCGACCGGCAATTTAGACAGTCGAACTTCGATGGAGATCTTTAGTTTATTCCAGGAACTGAACGATGAAGATATCACGGTCGTTATGGTTACGCATGAACGCGATTTTGCCTTTTATGCCAGGCGAATTCTGGAAATGCGGGACGGGATACTACACAAAGATTCACTGGTTAAAAAACGGCGGGATGCGGCGCAGGATCTGAGTGACTTTATTATGAATCGAAAAATGGAAGATGACCAATGATCAGAATATATAATCTCCTGAAAGTTGCTATAAAAAGCATTTTAAAAAACCGGATGCGGAGCTTGCTGACCTCGCTTGGTATTATCATCGGTGTCAGCGCCGTTATCATCATGGTGGCAGTTGGGCGTGGATCCCAGGCCACTATCGAAGATAAAGTCAAGTCGCTCGGCACCAATCTGATAATCGTTTTTCCGGGTTTTAAAAAGAGTGGTGGCGCCAGCATGGGAGCGGGTAGTTTCAACCGTTTCACCATGAGCGATATTGAGAGAATCCAGGAGAAGGCTACTCTCCTGAGCGGACTTTCCCCGGTGGTCAGGGCGAATGGCCAGATAATCTATAAAAGCAATAACTGGAGCACGAGCATCCAGGGTGTTTCGCCGGATTACTTCTCAATTACTAACTGGGAGATCGAAAGTGGCGAATGTTTTACCGAACGTGATATTATTGCCCGAAAAAAAGTTGCCCTGCTGGGTAAGACAGTAGCCAAGGAACTCTTCGGTGAAGACAATCCGGTCGGCGAGCAGATTCGTATCCGCAATACGCCCTTTACCGTAATCGGTGTGCTCAGGGAAAAAGGCGGTTCCGGCATGGGCGGCAGTGACCAGGACGACATAGTTCTGGCCCCGTCTACTACCGTTCTCTATCGTTTGAAAGGTTCCCAATATATCGATATGATTAATGCCAGTTCAATCGATGCAGAGTCCATGGCGGCCGCCCAGCAGGAAATCCGCACTATTCTGCGTGAAGCCCATCGTCTCGGCCCGGCCGATGATGATGATTTCAATGTCCGCACCCAATCGGAAATCATCGACTTTGCCTCGTCAACCTCGAAAACCATGACCTTACTCCTAGGCGCGGTGGCCTGCGTGTCGCTGATCGTCGGCGGAATCGGCATTATGAACATCATGCTGGTTTCGGTCACTGAAAGAACCCGCGAAATCGGCATCCGGATGTCGATTGGCGCGCGCGCCAGCGACATTCTCAGCCAGTTTCTGTCGGAAGCGCTTGTGCTCAGCCTGGCCGGTGGAATTATTGGAATTGCGCTGGCTCTGACAGCCTCGGCGATCTTAAACGGCCTGACCGATCTGAGAACCGTGATCGACCCGGTGATCGTGATATTGGCCTTTACATTTTCCGGGGCGGTCGGCATTTTCTTCGGCTGGTACCCGGCGCGTAAAGCCGCCAATCTTAACCCGATCGACGCCCTGCGTTACGAATAGAAAGGATTTTTACTATGAAACGTGTTTATATAATCGGTCTGCTTCTGCTGATGACCATTTCTTTATCTGCCGCCGAGAAACTCACTCTCGGACAATGTATTC
>JAZDEI010000340.1:0-3734 GCA_043808945.1 Fidelibacterota bacterium
GTTTTCAACCGCTATCTGCATCCGGCCGTAGTCGAAAACCTGACCAAGAATCCGGAACGGCTCGAAATGGGTGGCAAGGAGATCATCGCTACTGTGATGTTTTCCGATCTGCAGGGCTTCACCGGCATCTCGGAACTCTTCACGCCACCCGAAATCGTCGGTTTCCTGAATCAATACTTCACGAAAGTCGAACAGATAATCTTCGAGAATAACGGCATGCTCGATAAATATACCGGCGACGGCATCATGGCGATCTTCGGCGCGCCGCTGGAAACCGCCGAACATGCCGCGATGGCCTGTAACGCCGCGCTGGGCTTTAAAAAACTCTCGGCGTTGACGATTGAAGCCAAGAACCAATCCATTCCGTTGATCACACGGCTCGGCATCAACAGCGGCAATTTTGTCGTCGGCAATATCGGTTCGTCGAACCGCATGGATTACACTGCCATCGGCGATACGGTTAATCTCTCGGCCCGGCTGGAAGGCGTCAATAAACTTTACGGCACGCAGAATATCATTTCCGAATCGACTTACGAACTGATCAAGACGCGCTTCATCTGCCGCGAACTGGATCTGATCCGGGTAAAAGGACGTGAAAAACCGCTCGCGATCTACAATGTCATCAGTGCCAACGCCGACCTGACGCCCGCAGCCGAAAAGCTGCTTGAATTGCATAATAAAGCCCTGACACTCTATCGCGGCCGGGAATTCAAGGCCGCCGGACTGGCTTTCCTGGAAATGAGCAAGCAGTTTGCCGACGATCCGGTCAGTAAAGTGTTCGGCAAACGCTGCGCACAACTGATCAACGAACCGAAATTGATCGACGAGGATGGCGTGTTTAATATCACAGTCAAATAAATCGGACTTGATTATTGAGAAGAATAGAGCGAATTTCTGAGGCATTAAAATGGAAACAAACAGAACAAAAGGAAAAAATATGAAGCGTTCAATCCTTGCAATCGTTGTATTGATCGCGCTGAGTGTCAGCGTATTTTCAGCTGAATCCAGAATCGTTAACCGGGACAACGCCCATTTCCGGCAAGGCCCCGGCTCTTATTATCCGCTGATCGGTATGTTGAAGAAAGGCGTTAAGGTCATCGTAACCGAGATGCAAACCGGCTGGATGAAAGTCCAGTGCGGCGATCAAACCGGCTGGATTTCCGAGAATGCCGTGCTTTCCGGCGCGGAACCGACCGGAACCTCTTTGACTGGTTCTTTCAACGGGAGCGGATCGATGATGATCTCGAAAGCTTCGGCCAGCGGTGCGGTCAAGGGTTTTGCCCAGAAATTCATCGATTTTCACCAGGGCAATGCGGCATTTATCGAGCAATATGACGTCGATATTTTTACTCCGACCGAATTTTGGCGCTTTAAACAGGAAACTTTCCAGGGCCGCGACCCGGAAAAAATCCGCAAACGTTACAAGAGAATCAAGACCGAGAATACCGATCATTCGATCTCGTTCGAATTGGAAAAGGTCGGCCTGGCCGCCGCCTCCAAGATCGCGGCCGGCGGAATGGTGGAAAATCCCGCGCAGTTGAAATATCTCAACCTGGTCGGCAACATCGTTCTGGAAAATACCGACATGTACGATTATCCGTTCAGATTCTATATCCTGAAAGATAACCGGCCGTCGGCTTATGCGACTCCCAACGGCATGATCTTTTTGACCTCCGGATTGATTGGGATTTTGCAGAATGAAGCCGAACTGGCCGTGATCCTGGCGCATGAAATCAGCCACGTCGTCCAGAAACACGGTGTGAAAGAGGTCGGCAAACGCGAAGCCATGATTAAAGCCGATCAGGGCTTTGATGAAATGACCGAAGAAATTGGTGAAGAGGATGCCGTCGCGGATGAACTCGACGAAATCGCGCTTAATAGTTACGAGTCGGCCACCAAACGCCGGCAGGTTTCTTATGAACTCGAAGCCGATCAGCTCGGGATGATCTATGCCTATCGTTCCGGTTACGATCCCGCGGCACTCGGCCGCGTCCTGGAACGCATCAAAGCCAATACATCGCGCGACTTCTGGAATCCGGAATCGAACTGGACTTACGACGCTATTTTCGACCGCATCGATAAGATCAACGAGTTTCTGGCCAAGAACCTGCAAAAGAACCCGGAGTGGAACGTCACCAACCAGAATCGCTTTCGGAGCGTCTTTAAATAGGCGACCATATTCCGGTTATATCAATTCTGTCCATTCAGCCTGAATTAATCGGAAAGGATTCCGTATGTGGATGACTAATCGTAAGGTAAAAGTAAAGTTATGAATTTTGGTGAAAAATGACGTTTGAATATCAAAATAGCGGTAAATATTTCGCATTGGTTGCCGGTGGGATGGAGGATCTGGGCGCGGAAGAATTCAGTGAACTCGGGGCGCGCAACGTTACTCTTGCCTATCGCGGCATCCAGTTCGAAGCCGACCGGCGCACTCTGTACGCTTTGAATTATCAGACGCGCCTGGCAACCCGGATTCTCGCGCCGTTGATCTCATTTAATTGCCACAGCACGGATTACTTATACAAAACAGTGCAGACGATCGATTGGACGACGCTGTTCCGCATAGATCAAACCTTCGCAGTATTCGCATCCGTCTCGAACAATAAGATTACGCACTCCAAATACGCCGCTCTCAAAGTGAAAGACGCCATAGTCGATCTCTTCCGCGAAAAATTCGGCCGACGACCGAATGTAGACCCGGTAAATCCGGATGTCTGGTTCAATATTCATATCGATAACAATCATGCCGTGCTCAGCCTGGACACTTCCGGTGGATCGCTTCACCGGCGCGGCTATCGCACGGAGACTGGCGTTTCACCAATGATGGAAACCCTGGCGGCGGCTATCATCCGGTTGACCGAATGGCAGGGCGAAAAACCTTTGTACGATCCATTATGCGGATCGGGAACTCTGCTCTGCGAGGCGTTAATGGCATGGTGCCGCATTCCGGCAGGTTTTCTGCGGAAAAACTTCGGCTTCCTGTATTTGCCGGATTACGATAAAGCCGACTGGGAATCCGTCAAGAATGAAGCCTTAGGCAACTTCCGGCAACTTCCGGAAGGTCTCATCGCCGGAAGCGACATTTCCGGGCGCGCCACTAAAAACGCCATTGAAAACGTCAATCATCTCTCAGGCGGCAACCGCGTCACTATTTCAATGAAGAATTGCATAGAAATCGACTCGCTTGAAAACCAGGTCATCGTCTGCAATCCGCCCTACGGAATCCGCGAAGGGAAGCCGGAGGAGATCGCCGCGCTCTACACCAGCATCGGCGATTTTCTTAAACAAAAATGCAAGGGCTCGACGGCCTATATCTACGTTGGCGACAAGGAACTGCTGAAATCCGTCGGACTTAAAGCGACCTGGAAGAAAACTCTGGTCAACGGCGCATTGGATGGCCGCCTGGCTAAGTACGAAATGTACTGATGTTCGTACTTCGACACGGAGGTTCACAGAGGAAACACTGAGGATCACGGAGATATTTTGACTAGATTGAAAGAAATTTATACTATTGTCATTCTGAATCCCCGATTTCCGACGGGTCGGATCGGGGTGAAGAATCGCTAAAGTCATTCGCTTCGGCCTGCACGATTTCTCGTCTCCCGATAAGATCGGGATTCTCGAAATGACTTACAAAGAAAAGGTCTAAACCAAACCAGTCATTTCGAATCCCCGATTTCCGACGGGGCGGATCGGGGTGAGAAATCGGCTTTGTCAGGGCGACGCATCCG
>JAZDEI010000341.1:0-4135 GCA_043808945.1 Fidelibacterota bacterium
CGCCGGCCTGGTAGATAGCATCTTCCGTTTGTGGCGGATTCAGGTACCATTCCGGGATGTCAGCCATTTTGGCTTTCGGTTTTTCAGCGCCGCAATTCATGACAAACAATGTCACGGGAATCAATAAGGCAAATACGAGTAGCTTTTTCATACACTTTCTCCTTTTGTTAGTTTTTGAAATTAATTCATATACTATCGGTTATTATTGGCACTTTGTAAAAAGGCCGCAAATTTGTTGGTGGGAATTTTAATATTCCGGGCAGCTTTGGCTGAAGCTCCTTCCGCCGATTGCGAATCGAGTCCTTTGGCATTGACATCCAAAGCCGCCAGAACTGCTGACCCCTGGCGTTCAACCAGGCGCAGTTGCAATTGAGCTTCAACTAAATACTGCGTTCCGGCTGGTGACGGAATTTCCTTCTGTGAGTTAATGACCAGAGTGCCCTGCACTATGATCGGTGCGTTCGCTGAATGGGTATAGCCGTTCTCGGCGATCAGGCGTACGAGTTCATCCGTAATTACTGTCTGCGGTTTGCCGCTTTTATCGCGGACGTCTACCGCAAACGCCAGGTTGCTGGCAATCAACGTATAGTTGATCAAAACTTCAGAGCGGGTCATGGCGTCACGGAACTGTTCAGGGATTTTCGTCAATTCCAGTGCGATTTTGATGGTACCGGTTTTACCGAGATTATCGGTTGGAGTCGCCACGCACATGAATTCGGTCATTCCATCCGCTCCGGTTTCTCTTTTGGCGATCGGATCGCCGCTGGCATATTTAGCGACGACCGGGAAGCCGGCCACACCAATTGTCTGGCCGTCTTTAGCATAAACGACTTTGACTTTAATCGCGCCTGGCAGATTCTTCCCGGTGACGGCTTGTTGATTATTACCGGCAAGCGCCTGCAATTCAATGTGCGCCAGAATTTCACGGACTTCAGCGACAATACCGGGACCGGTAAACTGGTCGATATTGGGATATTTCCGGCCGGAGAGTGCTGTGTAGAGCGCACTCTTGGTATAGAAGTCCGGAATGGTGTTCTGCGCGTCGATGAAATTATTGAGCGCGTTCAGAATCCGGCCATCGGCCACCATGCCGCGTGCGGCTGTGACGAGTTGTTCGCTCCGGGTGAGAATATCTTCCATCTGGACTTCCAAACCGGAGAGATATTTTTCCTTGTTGAGTACCGCCAGGACGTAGACTTTGCCTTTGACCTCTTTGACTTCGGCGACCTCGATTCCGGAAATGGTTTCGCTGACAGCGGATTTGGTGCGGCTGGTCGTTTCGGACTTAATGAAATTTTTATCGTTGTCCTTGAATTCGCTCTCGACGGTTTCGAGTTCTGATTCGATGCGAACCTGAATTTGTTTGGCGACGTCGGCGCGCGCCAGTTCGATCGCTTCGGTTTTGTCTGTGGCTACCGCGACACCCAGGAAATAACGAGCTGCCGGATATTTTTTATGCTGGTTGGTTTTAAACCAGTCGGGAACCTGAGCGCCGGCCGAAGAGAGGATTAATCCCATCAGTATTAGCATCATTTTGATAGAGTAATTTTTTTGCACGACGACCTCTTATTCTTCGGCGATGTTTAAAAGGATTAGTTTGCGGCTCAGGCTGACCTTGGTCAAAACGCCCGGGCCTTTATAATTCTGTTTGAAGAAACGGTACAAATCCGAAGATGACCGGTAGACGGCCGGATCGCACCATAACAGCACATCGTAGGTATAATCGGCGACGACGTTTTCCTTGAAGGTTTTGGAAACTTTTTTTACCTGATCGGCAAAGGCGTAGATCATCTCTTCTGCGTCCGGTTTGGAGAATGTGTCGCTGACATTCAAAATGAGTTTGTACTGAACACCCTGCCGGACATCTTCTTTCCAGTATGCGGTGATCCGGCTCAGGACCTTATCGACTGCGTCGTGCATGGCTTCCTCAATCAAAACCGCATCCGGTGCCGTTCTTTCCGGGCTGTAACCCGTTTCGGTGCCCAGCAGGCGGCCGGTCGTGGTTTCATAAGCCCGGCAGGCGACCACGCCTTTTTTGACGGGCGTCGAACCCAGTTTGCGGGATTCAACCGTGACATTATAAGAAATGTAAATGTCGCTGCCGATCGACAGCGCCAGCAAATAGCTGTAATCTTCGGTTGCACCCTGCAAGGCATTTTGCGCGGAAGTCAGTTCCTGTAAAACCTGCTGTTGTTCGGGCACGATGACTTCGAATTTGCGGGCGGTCAGGTAGGCTTCGATGACCTCGGCGCCTTTTTTCAAATTCGGGTCGGTTTTCAATAATTCAAGGGGCGCCTGTTTGCCGGAGGCTTCCGGAATGACCATAATCGTCGGCAAACCGAGCGCGCCGGCAACGAGGGCATTTTCGGTCAGGATACCTTTTTTTACCAGATCGTCGTAAAGCAGATTTTTATTGATCTTGAAAGATTTTTCTACTTTTAATCTCTTGCCGCCGTCGATTTTCAGGCGGGAATCGTAGTAATCGGCTTCCCAGACGATGAATTGTTTCAGGTTGGCTGGTACAAAAAAAACCTCCTGGATTGCAGCGAAATTGGTCTTTTCAACCTCGGTTTGCAGTAAAGGATCGGAACCACCCAGCAGGATCAGCCAGATGGCGGCTTTGCGCGCGTCTGTATCGGCCTGTTTGTCCATTTCGGAGGCCGTGCCGCCTTTGCCGCTATAGCCGGTGGCGCGCACCATAACCTCGGTCGGCGAAGTACTTTCCAAAATGACGGCTTCGTGCGATTGTGGCAGGTTGGACTTGGTTTTCGGCTTTCCGGATTTAGCCAAAGCGAACGTAAAAATACTTAATATAATGATTGATGACAGAAGCGTTTTATTCATCATTGACCTCATTTGACCTGGTTCATTCCAGCCTGCATGATTGAGGTCGGATTGAATGAAAGGGTTGGTGGTGAGTAGTGTACGTAAATACCGAACGTTGGCGAAATGCTCGAAATCCGCGGCGCTGCCCAGCCGGTATAGTTTGTTACGTCAACCTCTTTGTCTTTATATTTTATCGTCCACCAATCGATGGGCGGAAAAGCCTGGAATCCGGCGAAAACACCGACGTTACAATCGATGTTGACGGCGTATTCCAGTCCCAGATTTATACGCGCTCCGACGCTATTATTGGAAATGGTGACAGTTTCATGATCATAGGTGTCGGATATGATCAGATGCTGTACGCCTACCAATGCTTCGCCATGCACCGCCAATCGGCCGATGTAAAACCGGCGCAGATAACCGGCATAACCCATTACAACGCCCGCCAGCCAGTTCTCTGTAGGCCAATCAAGGGCAAGGTCAATAAAACTATCATAGATCTTACTCTTAACCGGAGCAACCGCACCGGTGGCGCCTATGACTATAAACGATTGACGTTTGTGGGTCAATTGGGCGATGTTCACTTGCATATCCAGATCAGCACCAACCGCTATTCCGTCGTAGTTATCAAACAAAACCAAGAAATCATCGCTTAGAAAGACGCCTTCTTTAATCTTCATATTGAACCAGCGCGGTTTCAGCGCTATGTCAATTCCAAGTCTGGGATGTTCCATCATCGTCATTCCTTTTACCCAATCGCCCTTTTGAACGGCATAAGCCGCAGAAAGTTGTCGCGTGTTTTGGCGATTATCGCTGACTGTGCTGACGCGCACAAAGCCGGATTTCTGGAAGCGGATTTTGCCACTCTTGGTCTGGACATATTCTCCGACAAAATAGGGTTCATCGAGTTTGATACCTTCGGCCTTACCGAGCGGAAATCTGACAGTGCGGCGTTCAACGGAGGCAATCGGCGTCTGCAGACGAAAGAATTTTACGTCGCGGGTCAGTACCTGCAGGTTCATTGCCAAAGTGCTGGCGGCCTCCCGAAAAGCCTTGGATTCTGCATCGGACCTATCTTTTTCAGCCGATGCAGAGGCTTCCGAGTTCAGGGTCACGATCTTTTCGATACGGGGTTCATCGCCGGTGACGACGTGATACCAGAGCAGTCCGCCTTTGATGGAAACGGTCAGATTCTTGTCGTCTTTAGGCTTGCTGACCTTATAATCGGAAACAAACGGCAGGTAAAGGTAGGAAGCATTCATAACCTGTTCGATCTGGTCGGCCGTGATGCCCATTTCTTTGGCCTTGA
>JAZDEI010000342.1:0-4509 GCA_043808945.1 Fidelibacterota bacterium
AAACGATCAAACACTTAGTCAAACAATGCCAAAAAACTCTGCCCGGATTGAGAATCAGTCAAACGGAGAGGATGACCTATCCCGTAAAATGCCCTAAGAAAGAACAAGTGATTTTAGGCTATATTTCTGAAAAAGGCAACATTCTTTTTTTGGAATAAGAACAATAGAACCAAAACAGAAAGGAGCCTACTTGTTGCTGGAATACTTACAATTCAGCCTCAGTATCTTTCTGAGATTTTTAAGTCTGCGATTTTGTGTTTTTTCCTATCATTACCCCATTTCTGGTTTCTTTAAATAGTACCCGTTAAAACCGGTATCCAGTTTGGTATCCGGTTTCTTACCGTGAAATATGATAAAATTTACGCTTTTTTAATAGTCCCTCTGGTAAATATAAATGACAAAAAGACGTATAAAAACTCTGTGTTTCACGACGGGGAATTGGGTTGTACCCCAATAAGGACTTGAACCTTAAACCAACGGATTAAGAGTCCGCTGCTCTACCAGTTGAGCTATTGGGGCTAGAAAAAGCGGCTTAATTTAAGATTTTAAGGCCGAAGAATCAAACAAAGTCGTTGAGGCGATCATGATTTTTATCTGAGAACAAAGTAAGCTTGACTGTATTCAATCGTAATTATAAGTTACCCGGGTAATGACCGGTACCGACTCAAGGATTTTCAGTAACAGGTTATCACGGAATCGAACAACTATCCGGATCGCCACCATACTCGTCGGAATTCTACTGTTTTTTAGCTTGATACCGGCACCAGGTTACGCCCTGCAGAACAGCATCAAATATGATTTGAATCTGCAATTAAACCATCGCAACAGTACGCTTTCCGGCGCCGAAAAGATCACTTTCACCAATAATGGTCAGAGTGCGCTCGACACGATCTATTTGCACATTCAGCCCAACGCCTTTCGCAATCGTGATACCCGCGGTTTCCAGAAATACGAAGACCAGCTGGAGGCTCCCGCTTTCATCAAAATCGCCTCGGTTTTAACCGGCTCCCGATCAGCAACCGTATTAAAGCCGGAAACCGTCAATCCGGCAATCATTTTGTCCGAACCACTCCGGCCGGCCGATTCAATCGAAATACTCATTCACTTCGTTACGAAAATTCCTACGGGTAAAAGTTATCTCTGTCCGACTCACTCCGAAAAAATATATCGTCTGATCTTCTTTTATCCACGGATTGCATGCTATTACGATGATCGTTGGTTGACCGCCCGTCGGGATGAGATCGAACAACCTTATCTGGAATTCGCCACCTATTCTTTGAAACTCACTTTACCGCAAGACCTTCAGCCGGCTGGTTCACTCGAGTCAGACTCGATTTCGGTGCTTCCGGGCAACAAATATCAATACGTTTTCAAGCCGGAATTATTACAAGACATCGGCTTTATTCTGCATGATAATTTTCGTGTTTCGACCTTGCGTTCTCAAACCCGTAGCAGGATTAAACTCATCAACCGGATAACAAACAGCGATCGTCGCAAAGACAAGATCACAATCGAAATTATCCAGGACATTATAAACCATTATACCGGCTATCACTTCAATCCGGCTCACCACCTGACAGTTTCACCGACGGCCATCCCGGGCGGATTCACGACCTCAAATCTGATTTTACTCGATAAAACGATTTTATCCGATGTAAGCAAACTCGACTATATGAGCATTCATATTCTGGCGAGGGAAATCGCACGGCAATATCTGGGACAGGACCAAGTTGATAATAAATCGCCATCGATCTTCATCAGCAATGGTCTGGCAGGTCTGCTGGCCGATGAATATCTGCAACAGCGGTATCAGTACTTGCGAAAGAGATACCAATTTCCCGAAAACCGCTTGGTTACTTATTCCAACCGCCTGATGAATCTCTTCTTGGCCAGTCTGGAAAAGGAAAACCTTCTGCAACCGGTTGGCTCAACCAACGAAAGAGCCAATAACTCTTTTATCAGCGAACAGACTCAGTATTTAAAAAGCCAGAAATTAATCGGGATGACCAGGTACGCTCTGGGTGACAGCCTATTTCAAAAAGTGCTCGAACAATACCGTGCTTTTATTCAGATTAATCCCCCCGATCCGGCCGAATTTTTTCGGATCGCTGAGTCGGAATCCGGTTACCAGTTCGTTGCTTTTTACAACTACTATCAAAAATCCGATCAGGCCGTCGATATTAAAATTGTTAAAGTGAAAAAGTCCCGGACGACCAAAACGATTTTTCGCGCGGATGTCATCGTTAAACAGACTCCGCGATTATTTCTACCGCTTGAAATCAGCGCGATTGACCGGAACGATTCAACTTATTATAAAAAAGAAATGCTCGGAACCGGTAAAACCGACACTCTGACTTTAATTACCGCTCAACCGATTCGCAAAATCACTCTCGATCCTCACAAACAAATTTGGGACTCGAATCGTTATAACAATCAGCATCCGCACTACATCGTCTTTAATTTTCTGACCGGATTACCACGGATCGATGCTTATCAGGTTTTTTATTATCCGACCTTCGACTTTAATTCAAAGGACCTGACGCGCATCGGGATCAAACTTCGCGGCCGTTATTGGATCAATATGCGGCCGCTTTTACCGGCTCAAAGCCTGGACGAATGGTCGTTCGGTCTGAATTATGGCTACAAAAGCAAGACACTCGGATACGATCTGAGCTACAGCACGGCATTGCTGGCAATTTTTCTCAAACCCCGCATTTACCTGAGACTGCGTGATTATTTCGACCTGCAGGAAAACCAAATCTCGACCGAATTTTACCTCGGCGACATTACCTACTGGGGACTCAACCGGATTCACGGTTACCAGAAAATGGATATCGGATTGGATTACCAGCATGTTCGCTCCCTGAAATTTCTGAATGCCGCCAACTGGGAAACGGGCACAAATTTAAAACCATTTTTAGATTATGTGAATTTTCATAATTGGGGCAATGTCCGGCATATCGTCCGGGCACAATTCAGTTACGGCTTGCCGGTGTCTGCCAGCAAATACAGCTATGATAAACTGTCGATCGACGGGCAAATCAAGGTCCGCACTTCAGAGCGCATCTGGTTCTACCAACGCCTCTTTTTCGGCAATTCACACGGTAAACTGCCAAAACAGGAATACTTCTATTTCTTTGGGAAAAACATCCTCGAAAATCAGGCTTTCGAATCCTATCGCCTGGCAAAAGGCGAAGGCGATATGCGCGGTTACGGTGAGCAGACTCTGAAAGGGCGTAAGATATTGACCAGTAATACTGAATTGCACTGGAATCTCGCCGGGATTAGTGCCGCTATGTTTGATTTCCTGGTCTTTTTCGATACCGGTTTCTTGCCGGAATCGATTCGGTCGGGTGACTGGCAAACAATTCGTTCCGACGCCGGCCTGGGTCTCGAACTGGAAGTTCTGGAAACATTAAAACTCGGGATGCATTTTCCTGTCTGGGTTTCGCAACCCAGTAAAAGCGAACTGCCATTTGCGCTTCGCTGGGTCGTGACGGCCGATCTGAGACGATAACTAAACAACCAATTTTAATCCGAAAAATGCCACTTTAAAACCGCATTGGCCGTGTTGTATAATCGGTAAAATAAATGTAATTTCCCGCGCCATGCAGTTCAGCGAAAAATTCAAGAAAAGTCTCATCGAGAAGCGCACCTTTTTATGTATCGGTATCGATCCCGATCCTGATAAACTACCGGTCGGTTTTTCGGCCGATGCGGAAGGCGTCTACAATTTCGTCAGGGAGATCATCGCCGCAACCAGCTCCTGTACGCCGGCATATAAATTCAATCTGGCATTCTTCGAAATTTGGGGTTCAAAAGGCTGGCGGATTCTGGAAAAATTACTGGCCGACATTCCCGAAAATATTCTCTTAGTTGCCGACGCCAAGCGCGGCGATATCGGTAACAGCGCTCGTTTTTACGCCCGGGCTTTATTCGACGCTCTGCCATTCCATGCGGCCACTGTCAGCCCTTACCTTGGGTCGGACAGCATTCAACCGTTTATCGAGGATGAATCGCACGGCGCTTTCGTTCTGTGTGTCACTTCCAATCCGTCCGGGCGTGAAATTCAGGAGCACGACGCCGATCAGCCGGTTTACCTGAAAGTAGCCGATATGGTGCAGCGCCTGAACCGGAATCGCAATCTCGGCCTGGTTATGGGCGCTACCAAACCGCAGCAGGTGACTCAAATTCGCCAAATGTATCCCGATCTGCCATTTCTGATTCCGGGCGTTGGGACGCAGGGCGGCGAGGTTAAATCCGCCATCGAAGTTTGTGAAACGTGCGGAACCGGTCTGATCAATATCTCCCGTGCGATCCTATTTCCGACCGAAGGCAGCTTCCCTGAAAATGTGGCCGGGATGGCCGAATTTTACCAAAAACAATTTAAATTTTAAGGTGGTCATGAAAGACGAATATTATATGGATATTTTGAAAGAAAGCGGCGCTATTCTCAGCGGGCATTTCCTGCTGACTTCAGGTTTGCACAGCGCTACTTACGTCGAAAAA
>JAZDEI010000343.1:0-2396 GCA_043808945.1 Fidelibacterota bacterium
GACTTTATTTACTACCTGGCATTTTTGAAGTTTATCGGGATACTAATAGTCACCTCAACCGGTTTCCCCTTCAGAGTCGCCGGTTTGAAATGCGTCTTTTTAACCGCATTGATCGCCGCTTCGTCGAGTCCGGTGTTCGGGATTCCCCTGGCAATTGTACATTTAGTTACATTTCCTTTTTCGTCTATGGACGCCTGTACGATGACCATTCCTTCGACACCGCCTTCCTGGGCAATTGCCGGGTACACGATGTTTCTCTGCAGAGCGGCAAATCCACCGACTGGTTCCGGCGATGTGTCAAAAGGTAGGGAATCAGGCTTTGCATTATCGTCAGTTTTATCGGAATCTTCAGATTTATCTTGTTCCTCATTCTTAGCACCCAGATTGAACATAACCGGAATTGAGATGTACACTCCAACCGGTTTCTTGTCGAACACTGCCGGTTTGAACTTAGTTTTCTTTAAAGCTTCTATTGCGGCCGCATCCAGTTCAGCATTTTCGGAAGATTGCAATATTACCGTTTTTTCGATATCACCATTTTCATCAACTTTGGCTTGAATGACAGTCGTTCCTTCGATACCGGCTTGTTTGGCTTTTTCCGGGTAGATCAGATTTTCCTGGATTGCTTTGAATCCGCCGATCGGACTGGGTGGTTCATCATAGGGCACAAACTCTGTTTTTTGTTCGTCTCCAATGATATTTTGCTTATCATTCGATTTACTTTGTGCCCCAGATTTTTCCTTTAATTTAAAAATAACCGGAATAGAAATATACACACTGACGGGTTTTTCTTTGCGGTAAGCCGGTTTGAATTTTGTCTTGTTAATTGCTTCCAAAGCCGCTGCATCCAGTTCTGCGTTTCCTGAAGATTGCAATACGACCGATTGCTTGACCACACCATCTTTACCAACTTGAGCCTGAATAACGGCCTTTCCCTCTATACCTGATTGTTTAGCCTTTTCAGGATAAATCAGATTTTCCTGAATTGTCTTAAATCCGCCGATGGGTTCGGGTGGTGAATCATATTTTACAAACTTAGGTTTAGGAATTTGTGTATCTCCGGCCATACAAGCCAGAAACAAGGCCACAATTCCCACCACAATCAAAACAGTTTTTTGAAAAGGTTTTAAAGTCACCATGATTTTCCTGCCTTTCTGATAAAGATAATCAAAGCGTTTAATGATTATATTCCTTGGGAAAAACAGGCCGTTGGCCATGACCGGATAGCGACGCTGGCGCAGTCCGTCTTCCAGGCTAAATAGCAGAGACTTGCCGTAATTATCGGTGTCTTCATTCAATTTGATGAGCGCAAAATCATCGCAGGCTTTCTCTCGTAGCGAATTCAACTGCAGTGCCGTCAGCCAGACGACGGGATTAAAGAAGTACAAGACGCTCAGGATATTTTGCAAAGCGATAGCGAGGATATCACGCCGTTTTATGTGCGCAATTTCGTGCATCAGAGTGTTCCGGAGGCGTTCTTCCGGCCAGATCGTGATACTGGCCGGCAAATAGATCACCGGTCTGAAAAATCCTTTCACGAAGGGCGCCGGAACGGATTCGCCGATAATTATTTTAACCTTTTGTCTAATTCCGGCAATTACCAGCAGTGGTTTGAGTTTTTCGTCCAGATCGATTTCATTGCATTTACCCAACGACCGGTAAAACCGTTTCTCGCTAATCAATAATTTTAGCGACAAGACGAAGATTCCGCCGATCCAAACTAAAAACAATATCCCCGATAAAGAAAGGCGCGGAATAGCCATCGTCATAACCGGCTCGATAGCGATAGAAGCGAACTGAAACACCTGAGGCGTTTGCGGCAATTGAAATAAACCAAGGAGCGCTTCCGGAATTCGGATCGTTCCAAAGAATACGAACCTGAGGAACACGATACCCCAGAGATAATAGAGGAAAATTGCCGGCGCTTTCCGAAAAATACGGCTGATTAAAAATGCAAAAAGGAAAAGTAAGACAGTCTGGATGGAAATGGTATAGATATTTGCAAGCCAGCCAGACGCCAGGTGATTCAATAGCGGGATAAAGTCACTCATGTTTTTTCCCTCTCTTTAATTATGGCTTTGATTTTTTCGAGATCTTTCTCCGATATGCCGTCGGAATTAATTAAAAAAGCCGCCAGCCTTGGCATAGAACCGCCAAAACTCTTGTCGAGGAAATGCCGGGTTTCGGTTAACAACGACTGACCTTTGGTGATTTGCGGAAAATACAAATTGACCGGACCGATCTTTTCTTTTGTGAGTATTTTTTTTGCCACCATCCGTTCCATATACGTCTGAACGGTTGTGTAAGCCCGCTCCGGCCCGCTTAAACTCTCAAACACATCCCGAACGGTCGCTCTTTCCCGATCCCAGAGAATTTCCATGATTTGCCATTCGAAT
>JAZDEI010000344.1:0-47731 GCA_043808945.1 Fidelibacterota bacterium
GTGTTTGGCGGCAATTGCGCCGGCAAAAACATCCTGTGAATAAACCGCGACCTGATTTTGAGTGACCAGTCTCTGCTCAATTTCGGAATATTTCCCGGTGTTCGCCGGAATTAAAAGCACCCCCGGGAGTAATGATAATCCGGTTTTTTCGCTTTCCGCCCGCACCTTTTTGGTCAATTCGGGATCATAAAGTCCGGACATGTCCGGAAAGCGCGGCCCGAAACGTTCGTCATTGAGACCCACCAGTGGATTACGCCCGGAAACATTGATCTGGTCAATGATAACCACCCCGCTAAAACCGCCTAATGATACTGCCGGTCGGCCATGGCCGATCAGTAAAAAGCGCTCCGCACCTCTATCTATCGCCGCCCGCACTGCATCGCGCCAAATATCTGCGGTGGAATTGGTGGCCAGTAATGAAATTAATATGGCCGAATGGGCGGTTTGAAAATTTTCTATCTGGCCATTATCTTCATAAGCCGACCTGCTCAGAATTATCGCGATCTCTTTTTTTTCGTCGGGTGTGGTTCTGTGATCAATCATGTCAGACATCCGGTTGTTCGTCAGACCAATCCTCTCCATCATTTTCGAGCATAACGATCAGTTCGGTCTGGGTTTTCAATGCATCTCGCAGGCGCTGGATCAATTTTTCCCTGGCAAAATTCAATTTTGTGATAGATTCTTCTATAAGCTCTTTTTTATATTGGGCTGTTTCCACAACTCCCGCTGAAATTGACTCTGCGTCGAGAATGATTCGGGTAGCCCGTTCCTGCGCCTCTTTTATAATTTTATCCCGGCCTTTGTGGGTTTTATCGAATTCGCCCGTCAACAACTCCATTTTTTCTATTTTTTCTTCCATCTGGCTGAATTCTTCCGCCAGCATCTCGAGAAAAAACTTAACTTCGACCGGATCGTAGCCACGCATTACTTTTTTGAAGCGGCGATCGCGAATATCACTGGTTTTGATCATATTGGCGCCCTCTCACCGAAAATACCGCGACCGATCCGTATCATGTTAGCACCTTCTTCGATTGCGATTTCGAAGTCGTCGGTCATGCCCATCGATAATATGTCGAATCGACGACGCTCGGCAACGATCGCGGCGGTTTTTTCAAATATTTTTCTTAATTCTGCAAATGCACGATGGATTTGCATGTCGGTGCCGGCCAGGGGGCCAATCGTCATCAGGCCTTGAATTTCAATCTCCGGCAGAGAAGCTATTTTATCCAGAACGGGTGATAGGTCTTGCGGGGAAAGGCCGTATTTCGTAGCCTCGCGGGAAACGTTTACCTCCAGCAGGATCGGGATCTTTTGTTCTTTTTCGCATCCGATCCCGGCCAGCCTCTCCGCCAATTCAGCGGAATCAACCGCCTGAATCAGGTCAAAATAATCAACGGCCTTGCGGGCTTTATTGCTCTGTAAATGGCCGATCAAATGCCAGTTGATTTCGGGATATTCGCTCAGAGTTTCTATTTTCGGTATTGCTTCCTGTATGCGATTTTCTCCGAATATCCGCAGTCCGGCCCGATATGCCAGGAGAACGACATCGGCCGGGTGTGTTTTCGTCACTGCGACAATTTTTATCTCTTCGGGTTTTCGTCCGGCGCGCCTAGCTGCACGGGCGATGCGATCTTTGATTTCCAGCAGGTTGTTTTGAATAGTATGCTGATTCAAAAGCAATCACCCCGATGGTAATGGTTATTCGGTGTCGGTGTCGGCCGGCGCTCCCATATCGAGCAGGGTCATGTCGTCGGACTCGTCGTCTCCACCATTATTCTTATCTTCCGATTCAACGACCCGGGTCACGGCCGAGATCAGATCGCCTTCGTCGAGACGGATCAGGCGGACGCCCTGGGTATTGCGGCTGATCGCCCGGATCATCGCAACCGGCAGGCGGATAAGGACGCCCTTTTCCGTGATAATCATCAGGTCGTCTGTATCGACCACTTCGCGCAGAGAGACCATTCGACCGTTGCGAACCGAGGTTTTTAACGTAATGACACCCTTGCCACTCCGATGAATGACCGGGTATTCTTTTATATCGGAACGCTTGCCGTAGCCATTCTCCGCAACGGCCAGGATTGTACCGCTCTCGTTATGAACAGTAACAACGCCAACCACCCGATCGCCCTTGCCGCTGAGTTTTACGCCCCGGACGCCGGCCGCGGTACGTCCCATCGGTCGGACATCGGTTTCGTGGAAGCGGATCGATTTGCCCCAGGCCGTTCCCAAAATAATATCCTGGTTGCCGGCCGTAATCTGGGCGTCGAGCAGCCCGTCACCTTCGCGCACATTAATCGCACGGATACCGGATTTGCGCGGATTTCCAAATTCGGAAAGGGTGGTTTTTTTGATAATTCCGTTCCGCGTAATCATTAGAACGAAGTGTTGATCGTCGAATTCCTTGACCCCCAGCACCGCCCGCACTTCTTCGCCCGGCTGGGTGTTTATCAGATTAACTATTGCCCGGCCGCGCGTGCCCTTACCGGCGCGCGGTATTTCATGAACCTTCAGCCAATAGCAGCGCCCGTTGCTGGTGAAGATCAGCAGGTGGTCGTGAGTGTTGGCAATAAATAGGTTCCGCACAAAATCATCGTCTTTGGCCTGTGCGCCCATGCTACCGCGTCCGCCTCTATTTTGACGACGGGAGGCGTCCACCGGAAAGCGCTTGATAAAACCATTGTGAGTTATGGTAATGACCATGTCTTCTTCAGCAATCATATCTTCGACCGAAAATTCGCCTTCGTCTTCGACAATCTGTGTACGGCGGGGATCTCCGTATTTTTCTTTGATCTCGGTCAGTTCATTTTTGATAATCAACATCTGCTCGCCGACATTATTCAGAATAAATTGCAGACGTTCGATCAGTTTGAGGGTCTCAAGATACTCGGCGACGATTTTTTCAACTTCCAGGCCGGTTAGTTTTTGTAATCGCATATCCAGAATTGCCTGTGTCTGGCGGTCGGAAAATTTAAACCGGTCGATTAAATTTGTCTTGGCTTCTTCGGGTGATTTTGAGGCGCGGATGATCGCAATGACCTCATCGATATTGTCCAGGGCTATTTTCAGACCCTCGAGAATATGGGCCCTTTCCTCGGCTTCTCTCAGATCAAATTGCGTGCGTTTAATAATGATTTCATGCCGGAAGTCGATGAAGTGCTGGAGCATTTCGCGCAAGGATAACTGCCGCGGAACGCCATTAACCAGGGCTAACATATTTATGCCAAAACTCTCCTGTAGCTGGGTGTGGCTGTAGAGCTGATTCAGGATAACTTCGGCATACATATCGCGGCGAAGTTCGATCACGATCCGGACGCCATCTTTGTCAGATTCATCCCGGATGTCGGTGATGCCCTCGATGGTTTTTTCGCGTACCAGATTGGCGATTTTCTCGATCAGTTTGGATTTATTAACCTGATATGGAATCTCGGTGACAATGATACTTTCCTTGCCGGTTTTACTGTTTTCGGTAAAGGCGTGGGCGCGGATTTTTATGATACCCTTGCCGGTTTCGTAAGCCCGGCGGATTTCGCTGCGTCCGAGAATAAAGGCGCCTGTCGGAAAATCCGGCCCCGGGACAAACCGTATTAATTCGTCCACGGTGGCTTCGGGGTGATCGATCACATAAATCGCGGCCTCGCAGATTTCTGTAAGGTTGTGTGGCGGTATATTAGTGGCCATACCGACGGCGATGCCGTTTGAACCATTCGCTAAAAGCAACGGAATAGTGGTCGGCAGAACACTCGGCTCTTTTAGAGATTCGTCAAAGTTCGGGACAAATTTTACGGTATCTTTGTCGATGTCGCGCACCAGCTCGGCCGAAATGCGGCTCATCTTGGCTTCCGTATAACGCATGGCCGCCGCACTGTCACCGTCCAACGAACCAAAGTTTCCCTGGCCGTCCACCAGCGGATAGCGCATCGAAAACGGCTGGGCCATTCTGACGAGGGCGTCGTAAACGGCCATGTCGCCATGCGGGTGATATTTACCGAGTACGTCACCGACGATTCTGGCGCATTTTTTGGTGGGCCGATTATAAGTCAGGCCCAGGTCCGCCATGCCAAAAATAATGCGGCGGTGAACCGGTTTAAGGCCATCGCGAACATCGGGCAGGGCGCGCGATACTATTACTGACATTGAATAGTCGAGATAGGAGCTGCGCATTTCCTCGTCGATATTAACCGGTACTATTTTATCCCTTTGAAATTCTATATTTACCTGTGCTGTCATATCTTATACATCCAGATTTCTAACATATTTTGCATTCTTTTGAATAAACTGGCGACGTGGTTCGACATCGTCTCCCATTAAAATTGAAAATGTCCGATCGGCCGCGGCCGCTTCTTCGATCGTAATCTTCATAAGCGTACGGGTCTCGGGATTCATGGTCGTGCTCCACAATTGTTCGGGATTCATTTCACCCAAACCTTTGTAGCGCTGAACATCTATTTTAGCCGTACCGTCTTTGGAAAAACGCTTGGTCAGGATTTCGAGTTCCTCATCGTCATAGGCGTAATATTCCTGTTTTTTGGATGCGACCCTATACAGGGGCGGCTGGGCAATGTAAATATGCCCGGTCTCCACCAGTTTTGGCAAATAGCGGAAGAAAAACGTCAGTAGCAGCGTGCGGATGTGGCTTCCGTCGACATCGGCATCGGTCATGATGATGATTTTATTGTAACGTAATTTCTCAATGTCGAATTCTTCTTCGCCGAAACCGGTTCCGAGCGCCGTAAACATGGTGCGAATTTCTTCGTTACCCAGCACTTTATCGATCCGAGCTTTTTCGACATTAAGGATTTTTCCGCGCAGGGGCAGAATGGCCTGATAGCGCCGATCGCGCCCCTGTTTGGCGCTACCGCCGGCGGAGTCGCCTTCGACCAAATATATTTCGCACATGGCCGGGTCTTTCGTCGAGCAGTCAGCTAATTTTCCGGGCAGGTTCCCAATATCAAGGGCGCTTTTACGCCGGGTCAATTCCCGGGCTTTCCGGGCGGCTTCGCGGGAACGGGCGGCGTTCATATTTTTTTCAATGATTCGGCGCCCCTGGGTTGGATTGCGCTCGAGATATTCCGACAGGCTTTCCGTAACGATCGAATCGACAATGCCCTTAACCTCTGAGTTGCCGAGTTTTGTCTTGGTTTGCCCTTCAAACTGCGGTTCAGGGACCTTGACGCTGATGACGGCCGTCAGTCCTTCGCGAACATCCTCGCCGGACAGCTGAAAGGCTTCTTTCTTGAAGAGGTTGTTTTTCTGGGCATAATTGTTAAGCGTGCGCGTAACGGCCGTTTTAAAGCCGACCAGGTGGGTTCCACCCTCAACTGTATTGATATTATTAACAAACGTGAAAATATTTTCATTATATGAGGTGTTGTACTGCATCGCATATTCGACAAAAACCCCGTCCTGCTCTTTCTCGGCGGTCAGCGGTTTATCTGTGATTGCCGGGCGCGTTTCGTCCAAAAACGATACGAACTCCCCGAGGCCACCTTTGTAATGAAATGAGTCTTGGTTATTATCGCGCTCATCGAGTAATACGATTTCCAGGTTACGATTTAAAAAGGCCAGTTCGCGACAACGGTGTTCGAGAATTTCGTATTCGTATTCGATCTTCTTGAAAATATCTTCGTCGGCCTTAAACCTGACCAGTGTTCCCCATTTTTTAGTCTTGCCAACCGCTTCTACTTTATTTTGGGGAATTCCCCGGGCATAGCTTTGAGTATAGATCAATCCGTCGCGGTAGACCTCGACTTTCGTCCATTCTGACAGGGCGTTAACGACCGATACGCCAACCCCGTGCAAACCGCCCGAAACTTTATAGGAACCTTTATCAAATTTTCCACCGGCATGCAGAATAGTCATTACGACCTCGAGGGCCGATTTCTTCTCCTCCTTGTGGATATCAACCGGAATGCCGCGCCCGTTATCCAGAACACTGATAGAATTATCCGTGTGTATCGTTACATCGATTCTACTGCAAAAACCGGCCAGGGCTTCATCGATTGAATTGTCGATGACTTCAAAAACCAGGTGGTGCAAACCGCGCTTGCTGGTGTCGCCAATATACATGGCCGGTCGCTTCCGGACGGCATCCAATCCTTTAAGAACTGTAATTTTTTCAGCGCCGTAATCTGTTGAGGCGTCTGTTATCTTGATTTCACTTACCGTAGGACAATCTCCTTGATTTGAGCGTTATCTAAATGACTGTTTAATTGTTTCAATATTTCATCTTTGCGGAAAGTAAGCTCGTTGCGCCAGACCGGAGAATCAACTTTGATGAACAATTTACTATATGAGATTTTTTCCGGAGAGGCGTGTTTGGCAATTACTTCACCAACCACTTCCTGCCAGAAAAAAAAGGCTTCGTTTTGCCGGACGGGTTTCTCAATCTTATAAAACTTTAACATTTTTGTAATTGCCGAACCAAGAGATTCCATGCTCAGGCCACCCCTGCCGTCAAATTTATAATATTCGTGGATTCCAAAATTTTCCGAAATCCGTATTTTCGTAACTCTTTTATATCGGTGGAGGTTATTAACGTCTGGTTTCTATCGCCAATATTTTCGACGATCTTCCGACAATGATTGCCATCTAAAAATGCGAATAAATCGTCTAACAAGAATATAATCGGTTCATTTTTTCTGTTTTCGAGATAGGCGCCCTCGGCCAATTTCAGGGCGATCAAAACCAATTTGTGTTCGCCTTGTGAACCGATCTGCCGGATTTCCCGGCCATTATATAATATGACCAGTTCGTCGAGATGCGGTCCGCAGCTTGTTCTTCCGTTTTGAAGATCACGGCTAAATTTATCCTTTAAATTCTTGCTGAAAAGCCTGATAAAGTCGTCTATAGAAGATTTTATATTGTACTTAATATTCAGATCGATCTGGCTTTTGGTGTGGTTTATTTGGGTAAAAATGTCTTTTAACATTGGTTTATATGCAGTTAAAAATATTTGACGTGCTGAAAATAACTTTTGCCCTATACGCGCCAAAATATCATCCTGCGTCTCAAAATAGACATCGTAATGGTATGATTTATTCTCTCGATAGCGATTTATAACCAGATTTCTTTGGGTCAGGCGTTTTTTATATTCTATCAGGTTTATGAAATATTCCCGGTCGGTTTGAGAAAGTATCCGATTGATGAAATTGCGACGCTCTGCCGGGCCGCCTTCCGTTATCTTTTGTAAGCCCGGAGAAAGAATTACAACCGGCGCGGCTCCTACAATATCTGTATATTTTTTCACCGGTATCTTGTTAAGCAAGAAACTTTTACCTTCCGATCTTGAAAAATTCAAATTGTGTAAATTGGTTTTATTGTGTTCGTTTAGAAACTCACCAAATATATTTAAAAAATCATTATTGTATCTGATAGATTCATTATCGTTACTGGTGCGAAAGCTCTTCGTCAGAGATAAATAATGAACAGCCTCAAGAATTGAAGTTTTACCGCTGCCATTATCACCGTTTATAAAATTTGTTTTTTCGTGAAATTCAAAAATAGAATCTGTATATCTTCTAAAATTCACCAGTCTCAATTTTTTCAATACCATTAACAATCATCTTAAACAGAATATTTATAAAAATTACAGATTACTCACTTAATCTAATTGGCATTAAAAGCATTACCAATTCTTCGTTTTCGACCTGGTTCTCCGGCAGAACCAAACTTGCGCTGATTGGCGTCTTTAATTTCATAAAAACCTGTTTTGTATCTATATTTTTCACCACTTCACGTAAGTATTCGGCATTAAAGCCAATTGTAAGATCATCACCTTGAAAAATTACATCAAGCCCTTCATTCGCGGAAGATCTCGATTCCTGATCAATGGTGCTTATTTTTGATAATTCAGAATTGAGATGCATAGATATTTGGTGGGTCGTCTTATTAGAAAATATTGATACTCTTCTAAGTACACTTGACAAATAACTAACGTCGGCTGTTAGTGTTTTTTCATTATCATTTGGAATTACACTTTCATAGTCCGGAAAGCGCTCATCTATAATTCTCGATAAAATAAGGGTCGAGTCGGTTTCAACCATAATATGATTTTCACTGATAATTAAGTCAATTTTACCTTCTTCGGTAAGATAGGTTGAAATGAGATTTAAGAATTTTACGGGAACAATAATTTCGCGTTCATAGTCGGGAGAATTAAAATCTTTTCTGATCAGACAAACTAATCTGTGACCATCCGTTGCAACTGAACGTAATTCGTCTTTTCTAAATTGAAACATAACACCAGTCAGGGCTGGTTTAAGTTCATCTTTACTAACTGCAATCACGGTTTTTTGAATCATTCTTAAAAATACTTTACTATCAATCTCAATATTATTTTTTGTTGAAATACTTGGTAAAGATGGAAATTCTTCTCCGGGTCTTCCCATTATTTCATATTTTCCTTTGCCTGCAGTAATTACTACGGTTCCATCTTCGTTGGCCAAAAAAGATACTTCACCATCTTCAACTTCACTTACTATTTCATGAATTATACGAGAAGGAATTGCGATATTTCCTTCTTCAATATTATTAACTTGAAATGATGTGCTTAATGTAATTTCAATATCAGATGCCCTTAAGGTCAGTGTTTGACCCTTAAGAGTAAACAGAATACTATTTAAAATTGGCATAGTAGATCTTACCGGAGCTACTTTGGACACTTTGTGAAGATGAGAAAGAAGTACATTTTTATTGACGGAAAATTGCATATTCTATCTCCTTAATTTAAATATTTTCATGTTGAGATTTTATCAAAAATTAGTCTCTTTTACAAGTAATTTAAAACTGTATTAATGATAAGATTTTATATTAGGGGTTTAATGATTAAATAAAGAAAGATGATGTATATATTAAGATGTTAATTTGTTGATAAGTAATATAAAATAGAGAACAACTATAAAAAGATATATATAAAAATTGGTTAATAAGATGTTTTTAGTAATAGTGAAAAATAAATATCAAAAAAAAACCAATATTTGTAAATATAAAAATTATATATCAACAAAAAAGCAATATCATATTAACACTCAATAAACAACCTTAATATCGACAAAAATATTGTATTTAAGTTTTTTAATCCAATCCTGATATAGTTGGTTTTTTTTATATTCAAGCGCATATCTTTCAATAGTTAACCAAGTATCATCATAGATATTATTTAGTTTTAGTATATAATATCCATTTTCTGTTTCAAATACAGGGCTAATTTCACCAACCTTAAGATCATTTAATACATTCACAAAATCATTATTTTGAATTTGATTTTGAGGAATACGCTTAATTCGACCAAACGTTACTTTTGCATTTGGTTCATCGCTATAGTGAACAACAGCCGAATCAAAAAACAATTCATTGTTAATAATTTTATTACGGATATCTTCAGCAAATTTTGTGCGATCTGTAAAGTTTTCATCCGACAAATCAACTTTAATTAATATATGACGCACATTAATACTTTCACCCTTTCGGTCAATCATCTGAATAATATGATAGCCAAAATCAGTTTTTACAATATCGCTTACCTCACCGGGCTGAAGAGAAAAAGCCACTTCTTCAAAACTTTTTATAAACGCACCCCTTTTAATATATCCAAGATCACCGCCATATTGCGAACTGGCATCGTCGTTAGAATAGTTTTTTGCCAGCAACTCAAAATCGGTACCGTTTTTTATAAGAGTCAAAAGAGAATCTGCTAACCTTTTTGCGACAGAGTGTTCTTTTTGCCCGGGCGTTACTTTAAACAATATACTGCTGAAATCAATAGATGGGGGTATCGGAGGAATACTGTCTTTATAGGCTTGATAAAAATTGTTGATTTCAGGTCTTGATACAGAAACTTTACTGAATTTGTCAGAACGCAGTTTTTCGACAATAAGTTGATTTTTAAAAATTGGACGATAGTCCTTCTTAACCCTACTGATTGTATTACCCATTAACATTTCAGCGTTTTCTATGGATCCGGCCTGGGCGATCAACGCATCTACTCGCTGATCAAGCGCACTTTCAACATCGCGATCCTTCACCTCGACGGTTTCAATCCTGGCCTGTTCAAGGAGAATATTCTCGTCAATAAGGGAATTCAAAATGTTTTTCTTTATCATTTTATATGCTAAAGTATCTCGGCTGGTGTTAATATTCATCTGAGAGGCTGTAATCCGCGCAACCTGCTCTACTTCACTTAAGAGTATGACATTGCTACCAACAATGGCGGCTACTCCATCAATAATTGTCTGAGAAAATAAAAAATTAGTAAGAAGGAAAAGAGGGAAGAAGATTTTAATTTTCATTTGTTACTCAAAAAGTTGGTTATGTTTTCGTCTTTAATTTCATAATTGGCGCTGTGAATTAGACTGTCAACCAATACGTCGTACCGCTCCTGGATTTTTATTCTGGTTAAAAGCTGATTAATTTCATCCCGAACCTCATCAATTGTACGAGTTGAACCGACACTGTATCGCGCCAGAACCTCGACGATATGGAATCCATAGGGAGATGCTATCGGACCAATGATCGTTCGGGGCCTGGTTTCAAAAATGTTTTGATCAATTTCACTTAATGATTCGCCGCGCTTCACAACGATTGTCTCAAAATTGTATTTACTGTAAAACGAGTCAAGATCGTTTTTATTATGTGTTAAAAGAGCGGATTTAATGGCCATTGCATCGTTAAACTCCTGTACTAAAACATGAGTTATTTTTGATTCATCGCAATCTCTAATGAAGCTGTTTTTGTTTTTCAGGTAATAATCCCTGATTTCGTCTTCGCTTATTGTAACACTCGTTTGAAGAAAGTAACGCACATATGAATCAATGGTCAAATCGCGGTAAAAATCAGCGACCTGTGCGCGGACCCCTTCTTCGCGATCAAAATGATATTGACGGGCCTTCTGATAAAGAATCTCCTTATTAACCCAAGAGGAGACAATGGAATTAAGATGATTTTTTGTTAGATTTTTATTTAAAGCGCCATCTGGAAGCATTTTAATCAGATCTTCTTGATTAAGATATACATTGCCAACGCGGGCAATATATTGATCCTTGCTTTTTGAACAGAGGGAAAAACTAAACAATAAGGTGAAAAATATTAAATATCTTATCCGCATGTCCCACCTATCAGTTAATCAAAACATTATCGAAATAGATTTTGAAACGGTACTTTTCTTTTAATTTAGTGACAAGGGAATCGCTAATCACTTTATATCTTTCATCAAAAAAATCCTGCACTACCGATGGTTTAACGGACTCAAAGCCTTTTGGTTCTGACGGGATGAAAGAAATTGACTTAACAATGGAGTAACCCCCACCGGAAGGGATTAGACTTCCCGCAACCCCTCCGGCCCTAAGATTTTGTGCGGTTTTTCCGATGCCGCCATATTGAGTCGCCGTGATAAAACCAAGATAGCCGGGCCGTTTCTGATTACGAAAGCGCTCGGTGTATTTACCCGCAAGATAAAAAAAATCTTTCCCGCGCAAGGCTTGTTTTAAAATATTGATTGCAACGACACTGTCCTTAATAAATATTTCACAAACCTCTGCTTTTGAGGGCGCAAGGTAACGCGTTTGACGGTTGCGCATATAGAAATCGTTAAGCGAATCATCATTAGATACAATTAAACCATATATCTTTTTGGATTTATATTGAGACAAACAAAGTCTTTTTTTATAATCACCTATGTCGCGCACAATAGCCGGCGATCTATCATATTTTTTAGACAGAGACGTCTTATATAAATGTTCTTCAACGATGAGGGTTCTGAAAATGTTCGAGAACATTTCAATTCCAATGGTTCCAAAGGGCAGGTCAATTCTTCGCAGTTCAACCTCTTTTTGTAACCAGGATAAATTATATGATCGAGATTTTGTCTTAACAATAATATTATCATCGCTAAAACTTTTCAACACCTGTGGAGGATAGACATCGCCGTTGTTCGCCGTCCAGAGTCGCTGGAAATTATCATTATAAAAGCGCGATAGATCGGCAATGGCGCTGTCGTCGACAACAATCTCCAATTCATTTACCGTACGCTCAAATAAGTTATATATCGCAGATTGAATAACGTCTCTATTGGAGTTAACCGCAGCCTCAAAAAGACGATTCCGTTGTTTAGAATATGGATGAGCGCTTCTGAATTCTGGGCTTAGGGTTGCATAAGACCTCAAGAGATAATTCTCGGGTATAACGGAGTCGATAACCGTCTTTTTAAGGTAATCTTCGATCAACAGATTCATCGAATACGAGTTTATTTTGCTAATAATATCTTTATCTTTATGTATTTTTAGTTTATGCGAATCGAACAGCATCAGCTCGTCGTTTGCAAATTCTGTAATTTTCTTTCTTATTTCTTCTGGTGTGAATAAAACAAATTCATCCCGAGGGATAATTTTATAGAAATTGTCTATTGGGACAGAATGAAAATTTATCCGAACAAGAATCTGCTTGCGATCACCGCAGTCATTTAAAAAAGTCAAAAATACTAAAATGTAAATAATTCGAAAATATAACTTCATTTTTAACACTCGTCTAAAATATCAGAAAACCTCATAAGTTAAGTGAAACGACCAGCAGATTCAATAATCGAATAGTTATTTCAAAAATATCTCTATCCTGCGGGAATATGACTAAATGTAACATGTTATGCGGATTATACTTGTAAGAAACGCCAGTTGCGGCAAGAGATACGCGAATTACCGATAGAAAAATATCAACGGACGAACAAACAGGCAGAGCGTTCCAGATAAAATGAACCGACCGTTCAGAAATATTTACCCTCTTTAATCCAAGTTTAGCGGACAAGGCCCGAATTTTACTAATTGAAATTAAAGTCTGCCCCTCAGCTGGAATTTTACCATAAATATCTTGTAACGCAGAAGAAATATTGTCAACAACCAAAATATCATCAGCAGAAGAAAGTTGGCGATAATAATCAAGACGGACAGATGGCGAGGAGACGAAAATATCCGGTAAAAATGCCGGAAAAGAACAAAATATTTCTACATCGGGCGATCTATTGCTATTTGCGGCCGGATGATCTTCATTTGAGTTAAAATCGTCAAGCGCTTCGCGTAAAATCTTAGTGTATAGTTCATATCCAATAGCCTGAATGTTTCCACTCTGATCCGGACCAAAAAGATTTCCAGCACCGCGAATTTCAAGATCCTGCAATGCGATATTATAGCCAGATCCCAGGGCGCTATATTTTTTTATGGTCTGTAATTTCCTTAATCCATCCGAATTAATACGGGATGGATCTGGAATAATCAAGTATGCATATGCTCGACGACTACTTCGCCCGACCCTCCCGCGCAATTGATATAATTGCGCAAGTCCATAGTGATGGGCGTTGTTAATAAAAATTGTATTTGCATTTGGTATATCAATACCGGACTCTATAATTGTCGTCGTCACCAAAAGGTTAATTTCATTTACAATAAAAGAGCGCATTATTTTTTCCAGATCATTTTCGCCCATCTGTCCATGGGCATATGCAATAGAAATATCTGGTAAAAGATCAGATAATTTTTTACACAAAGCGGAGATTGTCTTGATATCATTATGTACAAAAAACACCTGGCCGCCACGATTAATTTCTCGCATTACGGTGTTTTTGATAAAATTGGAATCAAATGTAATAACCTCGGTAAATACAGGCAAACGGGAAACAGGGGGGGTATTGATTACGGAAAAGTCGCGGGCGCCGATTAAGGAAAAATGTAACGAGCGTGGAATTGGAGTTGCCGACAAAGCCAAAACATCGATGGATGCGCGTAATGTTTTTATACGCTCTTTGTCCTTAACGCCAAAACGATGCTCTTCGTCGATAATTAACAACCCGAGGTCATTAAATAACACATCTTTGGACAATAAACGATGCGTTCCAATAATTATATCGATTTTACCATCGGCGAGATCTTTTAATATCTGTATCTGTCTGCTACGCGGGACAAAACGAGAAATCAAGGCAATATTAACCGGGTAATTATTAAGACGTTGACTAAAAACCGCAAAATGCTGATCGGCAAGAATTGTGGTTGGAACGAGTACCGCGACCTGTTTTGATCCGGAAACAGCCTTGAAAGAAGCGCGAATGGCAACCTCGGTTTTACCAAAACCAACATCACCGCATAAAAGACGATCCATTGGACGTTTTCTTTCCATGTCTTTTTTAATTTCTTGAATGGCAGTGACCTGATCGGGTGTTTCTTCATAAATAAATTCAGATTCCATTGAGACCTGAATATCTGTATCTGGCAGAAAAGCAAAGCCGTCGGCGTTGACTCTTTTGGCATACAGCGAAATCAATTCTTTGGAAATATCCTCTACGGCACGCCGCGATTTTAATTTTGTGCGCTCCCAATCGGTAGTTCCGAGTTTATTTAAAGGAGGTGCGGCGCCGCCTCCTCCAATATATTTTTGAACATAGTTCAATTTTTCCAGGGGCACAAAAACCCTATCGCCACCAAAATACTCAAGAGACAGGCATTCACGCATGGACCCCATAGCCATTATCTTAAGTAAACCCGAAAAACGTCCAACACCATAATTAATATGTACGATTAAATCACCCGGGGCAATATCGTTGGGATTAAATTTTTCGACGGAAAAATCTCTAGAAAATTTATTAAAAAAATTGATTTTGTGAGATCGTTTAAAAAGTTCATGTTCAGTAAATACATACAGTCCAATTTCTGGAATTTCAAAGCCACGAGAAATTGATGCGAAGACATAAGATAAATGGTCATTGCCAATTAAAATACTGAGCCGTTCTATTTGGGCAGAATTGGAACAATAGACGGCAATATTAGCCGATGGATGGGAAATATGAATAGAATGAAGGTAATTTTTAAAATCATTTATATTATTAATATGAGAAATAGGGTTAGATTGAAAAAAAATGTCAGAAGATAAAATGTCGTTGTGTCGAATTATAGGAAAAGACAACAAATCATTTTTGTATGAAAAAACGCCAACATTATTTTCTAATTGTTCTCCGTGTGGAAAAAAAACAATAGTATCCTTTTTAAGATATGAAAAAAGTGTAGTTGAGTCGTCATTGTCTAAAGTACTTTTAGCGGGAGCATGGAAAGAAAAAGAATTGACCTTGTTAATAGAGAGCTGGGTTTCCGGGTTAAATGAACGAATAGATTCAATTGTATCGCCAAAGAACTCAATTCGAAAGGGTAGTAAAGAATCCGGAGGGAAAAAGTCAATAATTCCACCTTTAATACAAAATTCAAACGGCTCTTCAACGACATCTGATATTGTATATCCGAGATCATAAAGGTTATCAACAAAGGCATCACGATTTAAAACATCTCCGATACTTATAAATTTGTTATACTTATTAAAAACGCCCAAAGAGGGAAAGCGTATATTTAAAGCGTTAAAAGTTGCAATAATAATGACACTGTCAGCGGATGACATGTTTTTTAGAGTATCGTTGATAAAAAAAGAATTTAAAGATTCTACATCAGATAGAATTGCCGTTTGAGGTGCGGGCGGGGGCAAGAAACAAACAGGAGCTTCAACAGGAAACGAATCCAAATCATCACGAATATATTCAGCTTCGTTGGAATCATTGGTGACAACAAGAATAGTTCGGCTTAAGGATCTAAATAGAGAATAAATAAAAAGAGATATAGAGGAGCCATAGAGCCCCGAAATGGAAAACAGATTTTTTTCATCAGATAAATTATTAACAACAGATACAAAGGAATCTTGTTTGGCAAACAATGAAAAATAATTATTGGTCCAGTCGGCGGTTGGTTTCACGTGGAGCGATTTGGTTTATGCAATAAGAAAAATAAAGAAGTAATATCAGCGGGGGAAACGCCGGGAATGCGAGACGCCTGGCCAAGAGTTTGGGGAGATATATTTACTAGTTTTTCTTTAGCCTCATTTGTCAAAGAATGCACACTTTTATAATCAAAACAGAGAGGAATGTTTATGCAATCAAGACGACGCATTGACTCGGCAAGCGATAGACTATGCTTAATATAACCATTGTATTTAACATCACATTCAACCTGATCAATGATAG
Organism: Fidelibacterota bacterium; assembly: GCA_043808945.1. Lineage (GTDB taxonomy): Bacteria > Fidelibacterota > UBA2242 > UBA2242 > UBA2242 > JAGNGI01. Next base: position 16,040 of record JAZDEI010000344.1, read on the forward strand.
CGGGAAGGCGAGAAAACGTTTTAAGAATATTCTCAGACAGGACGGGGCGCAGTAAATCTATATTAATCTTTGGCCGACATAGAAGTTTATATAGTGAAATACTACCGCGAATGAGCGTTTCGCCAACAAAAGACAAAATAGGATTGGCTTTTTCAGAAGAGATAAATGTTGATGATAATTCCGAAATGGCGGAAAGAATATCTTGTCTTTTAGAATTTGCACGGTCAGCCTCTTCGTGTGGTATTAGACCAATATCGCGCCCCATTTGAATTAGTCTCAAATCGGCGTTGTCAAATCGTAATAATAGTCTATGCTCCGCGCTTGATGTAAACATGCGATAAGGCTCGTCTGGAGATTTTGTTATTAGGTCATCAATAAGAACGCCAATATATGCCTCATGCCTCTGAAGGATAAGAGGCTCGCAATGTTGAAGGGATAGAGCCGCATTTATACCGGCCATTAGGCCCAGTGCGGCGGCTTCTTCATAACCGGATGTTCCATTAATTTGACCGGCAAGATATAGTCCGGCAACGATTTTAGTTTCAAGAGTGTTTTTTACCTGATATGAAGGAAAATAATCATATTCAATAGCGTAGCCGGGACGGATAAATTCCGCATGCTCTAATCCCGGTACGGTTCGCAACGCCAATTCCTGGACATCAATTGGCAAACTGGTCGAAAAACCGTTTACATAATATTCGTCGCCATCGGTCTGCTCGGGCTCAAGAAATATTTGATGAGCCGGCCTTTCCCCGAAACGTACGACCTTAACTTCAATACTTGGACAGTATCTAGGCCCTATGCCCTTTATTATACCGGAATATAAAGGAGATCGCGAAAGATTATTTAAAATTATTTCATGCGTTTTCCCGGTACTGTGTGTTAAAAAACAGGGGATATTGGGAGGATTAAAATCTTTAGTATTAAAAGAGAAAGGAACTGGTACGAGATCGCCAAATTGTGGTGTGGTTTTGGAAAAGTCTATAGATTTTCCGGCAATACGGGGTGGCGTCCCCGTTTTCAATCGGCCAGCAACAATCCCGTGTTCGCCCAAAGATTTTGTCAAGCCGACCACGCGCTCTTCCCCGATACGTCCGCCGAATTGCTGCTGTTGGCCGATATGAATCAATCCGTTTAAAAAAGTACCACAAGTAAGAATGACAGCGCGACTAAAAATCTCGCCATTTTTAATTGAACGAACTCCGCAAACCGAACGATTTCTAACGATTAATCCGGTTACCGTATCTTCGATTGTAACGAGGCGATCTTGTTTAAGTATATTATTTTTAGCAGTTGTAGAATAATTATATTTATCTGCTTGTGCGCGCGGAGACCAAACGGCACGCCCCCGGGATTTATTCAGCATTTTAAATTGAATTCCGGTTTGATCAATTATCTTTGCCATCTCTCCACCGAGAGCATCAATTTCTGCAACCAGATGCCCTTTTGCAAGGCCGCCAATAGATGGGTTACACGACATCCTGGCTATCGATTGAATATTTTGAGTTATTAAAACCGCAGATAGGCCCATGCGTGCGGCAGCCAGGGATGCTTCCACTCCGGCATGTCCACCTCCAACAATAATTATGTCGCAATCAAGTAGTTTCATGTGAAACGGCCTATTTACCGATACAGAACTTGTTAAAAATATTATTTAGTATGTCGTCGTTGGTTGTTTTGCCCAAGATCTCATCAAAATGATCTAATACAAGTCGTAGATCGGCAATAATGATTTCTGGCGCCCGGCCCGTATCAACCATTTGTTTCCGCGCCCATGAAAGCTTGCGCCTTGCGTCCTGGAGTGCTTTCAAATGCCTTAAATCAGAAATAATTACACTATCGTCAGTTTGAATCTTATCGCTTATTATATCTAAGATCATTTTAGTAAGTTCGTGTAGACCAGTGTGTTTTTTTGCCGAAACGAAAACGTGTGAATATTCCGCGAATATTTCATGGAATTTCTTTAGCGAATCGTTTTTGATAATATCAATTTTATTAATAACAATTATTGTATTTCTATTCTTTATATAATGTTGTTTCCAGATATTTTTTATGGGTTTTGATGCATCAATTACAAAAAGAACAATATCACCCCGTTGAATGCTTTTAAGGGTGCGATTAATACCAATTTTCTCGATATGATTATTAGTTGTTCTTATTCCTGCCGTATCAAGCAAGCGCAATAAATGGCCCCCCGCTTGGATCGCTTCTTCAAGCGTGTCCCGGGTGGTGCCCGGAAAGGGGGTAACGATGGCGCGTTCTTCATTTAAAAAGGCGTTTAATAAGCTCGACTTTCCACTGTTTGGCGGGCCAACAATTGGAATAAGCACCCCCCGTTTCAGTATTTTACCACAAGAATATGATTTAATAAGCGAGCGTGTTTTTATTAAGACATTGTCGATAGCTCTGGCAAGATCATTATTAGAAGTAGCATCAATTTCGTTTTCCGAAAAATCTAATTCTAACTCAAGAATAGATATAAGATCGACCAAATTATTCCTTAGAACGGTTATTTTTTGTCCGATGGAACCGCAGATGGCCTCAATAGCGACCTTATGGGCGGCCTGGGTTTGAGAGAATACAAGATCTGAAACCGCCTCTGCTTGTGATAAATCCATTTTCCCATTAATAAATGCGCGTCGCGTGAATTCGCCGGGTTGCGCCAGGGTCGCGCCTCGCATCAGGCACATTTCAATAATTTTATTAATTATATATGGGCTACCGTGGCAACTTATTTCGACCGCATCTTCACCGGTATATGAACGCGGAGCCTTGTAGTAGGTTACGATAGCATCATCTAGTAAATCTTCTCCAGCGTAAATCTTTGTATAAAACGATACCATTGGAGTAATAACGGATTTTAATGATATGATTTTACTGACGATTTTCAGGGAGAGTTGCCCCGAAAGTCTAATAATGGCAATTGCACCCAACCCGGGCGGAGTCGAGAGGGCAATGATTGTTTTTTCGGGAGACATAAAGCCCGCAGAGATATTCTGTTTAATGCCGGCGCATCTTCAATTGATACTGACGTAAATTTTGAAGTGCGCTCTTTTTAGATTTTTTAGGAGGTTTTGGCTTTGGTGGAAAATATTTTGTTTGAACGATTGAAAGAACATTAAACAAAGTATAGTACAAATTTAATCCAGACGGAAACTGGTTGAAAAGGAAGAGAAAGAAAAATGTCATAAAGTACATCATTACTTTTTGTTGCTGATTTCCAGACGCGCCAGAAAATTTTTGCTGAATTAATTGAGAAATTGCCATAAGAATCGGCAGAACATTAACATGGTTGCCATAAAGAGGGATTGTGAATGGCAGGGTAAATATAGTATCGGGGGCCGAAAGGTCAGTTATCCAAAAAATAAAAGGGGCCTGGCGTAGCTCAATTGTTGTCCGAAATACTATAAACAACGCCCACAAGATTGGCATTTGTAAAAGGATCGGGAGACAGCCGCCCATTGGATTGATATTATGCTCCTTAAACATTTTCATTTTTTCGGTATTTTCGCGCTGAGGGTCGCTACCGTACTTTTCATGCAACGCTGATAATTGCGGTTGTAGTTTTTGCATTTCCTTCATTGAGCGGGTCGAGCTATTTGTTAGTGGAGTAAGAGCAAATTTTAACAAAAATGAAAAAATAATTAGCACCCAGCCATAATTGGGAATAATTCGGTGCATCTCTGTAAACACCCACAAGATTGCCTTGCTGATCGGCCGAATTAAACTGAAACCAAAATTCATCAGGTTTTCAAAACCTGGCGCCATATTTTTAATAAGACTATAATCAAGAGGACCAATGAAAATCTTAGTAAAATTTGGCTCCGTGGTATTCAGAGTAAGATACATATTAAATGTCTTTATAAAATCTTTTCCGGCGGTTGGGGTGCCCGTGGCGGTCAAACAATATGCATCGGCGGGTTTCAGGGGAATAAGAGCCGCCGCAAAATATTTTGTTCGGATTGCCGTCCATTGAGTTGAACCGATAAGCTTAGACTGTCCGCTTTTACCCGATTTAACATCTAAGTTTTCGGTTTCTCCACCACCATATGCGGTGGCTTTTGAATAATAAATATCGTCTTTGACCAATTCTTCCGTATAGGCGAGACCACCCTCCCAAATCAGATCATATTTATCGGAGGCCATTTCATTGCGCACACCACTGAGATCGTCCAACAGTTGAATAGTAAACCGGTTTCCATAGAAAACCATAGTGCGGCCGACAAGCGTTCTGTCGCCGGCGTTAAGTAAAAATTTAATAGACAGGCTATCATTTGACGCAATTTTATAATGACCATTACTTATTGCCCGTTTGTCCGGCAAAACAGTAAAATTTTGATCCAGCGTTGTAGAATCACCGCTAATATTTACAAAACGTAGGTAAAGCCTTTTACTATAGGATGGTGGAATCAATTCTACCAAAGAGGTATCGTGTCCGGATATTTTTTTATAGTTTTTTAACACTATGCTCGTAAGGGTTCCGCCGCCTTGTGAAGACACCTTGAGGCGATATAGGTCGGTCTCAATAGTTAAGGTATCGGCGCGGAGCTTAACCGGGGAGGTTTTGTTATCAGTTTTTGGAGCCGGTTTTTCGAGAAGGGGCGCGCTTTTTATTTGTGTCTGGGCGATTGGGGGCTCAACAGCCGTATGTGGCGTTTGTGTGTCCACCGGTTTTTTTGAAACGCTTTTGAAATAATATGGCATAGCCATTATTATTATAAAAATGAGAATGAAACCAAAGACGGATTTTCTATCCATACTTTATTCCTTTATTGTTGGAATTGGATCGTAGCCGCCAGAATGATATGGATGACATTTCAATATTCGGCGGGTTGAGAAAAATAACGCTTTGAAAAAGCCGAATTCGCGAAAAGCTTCTACGGCATATTGTGAACACGTTGGTTCAAATCGGCAGGCTTTTGGAAAAAGCGGTGACAACACTATCTGGTAGGACCTTATAATTAAAATAAAAACGTAATTTATTATTTTCATTTATTTATGTATTGACATTATTTACAAAGATTTCTTTTAATTCAAGAACTCGCAGATCAGTTAACGGTTTATAAACCGTGATAGCGATTGCGGCCGGGCGCAAACAGCAAGTCTTTCCAAGTCGAAAAGACTCTTTGATTTTTCGCTTGTATTCATTCCGCTTAAAAGCTTTACCCGAATTCTTTTTTACGATGATAGATAATTCCCATTTATCTTGGGGCAGGATTGAGACATAAAAACCGTCATATTTGATCGATTTTCCCTGGTTGATTATCTGTATGCGTTTGGCCCAACTGGAAAGTCGCTCTTGGCGTGGTAAATTAGGCCGATAGCTGTTTACGGCCCTTGGCGCGCCTTCTGGCAAGGATTTTTCTGCCACCATCGGTACTCATTCTTTTTCTAAATCCGTGGACATTCTTTCTCTTTCGGTTGCTCGGTTGATAAGTCCTTTTCATATTTCCTCATTCGTTTTAAAACCGGCCTAATTTAACTTTTTTGGCAATATTATCAATGTCTTTATTGTTGGGATAAAATATTTGATCGTTTTAAAACTTTTTCTTGCTATTTAACACCAGACGGCTACCTTATTGTGTGAATGAATACCAGGGTGTTGATAAGTTGTTTACAGGGGCGGGCGGTTTGGGGGTTTTGTCTGTTGTTTTTGGACGCTTTTTGTGGACTCCGTGGAGTGGTGGTAGAAATTGGTCATTAATAATGGCGCTCTTCTTGGTGAAAACACAGAGCCCCTTTTTTGTTGATAACTATGAATTATTAGCGTAAATATCTATGCCAGAATCTTTTAATTGTGTTTCGGTTTGGGATGGTTGCCTTGAATATGTTCGGAAGAAAGTGCCACAGCAAACTTTTGATACGTGGTTCGCTCCAATGAAGGCTATTTCTCTTTCTAAAGAGAACCTGATTCTACAGGTTCCCAACAAGTTTTTTTACGATTGGGTTGACAGCCATTATCGCGACATGATCCTTAAGGCCCTCAGCGAAGTTACCGGAAACGGATATGGGATAAATTACACCGTTCTCCTGGGGGAAGATGCGGAAAAGCACCTTGCCGGAATAGCGCATTATACTAAGGATGCGATCGTCGTACCAGCAGAAACAGATGTCAAGACCGGTATGTTTGAAACGGGTTCACGACTGAACGAGAGATATGTTTTCGATACATACGTGGAGGGTACTTCAAATCAATTCGCCCGCGCCGCGGCTATGGCGGTGGCCAGCGCTCCCGGGAGAACTTCTTTCAATCCCCTGGTTATTTACGGGGGAACCGGTCTGGGAAAAACTCACCTTTTACAAGCCATTGGCAATGAAGCGAGAGCAACCGGGCGCGCTAAAAAGGTCGTTTATGTTTCCAGCGATACATTTACTCTCGACTTTATCGCGGCAATCCAGAAAAACAAAACCACGGAATTTTCTCGATATTATCGCGGTGTTGACATGTTGTTACTGGACGACATCCAGTTTTTCCAGAACAAGGAACAGACCCAGGAGCAATTTTTTCACATTTTCAATGACCTTTATCAACACCACAAACAGATCGTACTAACGACCGACAAGCCACCAATGGAATTGCATGGCCTGCAGGAGCGCCTGCTTTCACGGTTTCAATCCAGCCTGACGGTTGACGTACAGCCCCCGGATTTGGAGACGCGGATTGCGATTTTGCAGAAGAAGGCCAATGACGATGAACTGGATATTCCCTATGAGGTCATTGAGTATTTGTCGATGAATATTCGGTCGAATGTCAGAGAGCTTGAGGGGGCCTTAATTCGACTACTGGCGTATTCGTCATTAATAAGGGTCGATATTGATATTAATCTTACCCAGCGGGTGCTGCGGGAAATTTTAGGGGCCAGACACACGACATCGGTGTCAATTGAGAGCGTTCAAAGTACAGTCAGCAATGCCTATAAAATTAACCTTGATTCGATGGTTGGCAAGGGGCGCACCAAAGAGGTCGCCGAGTCGCGTATGATAGCAATGTATCTTACCCGCGAACACACCGACCTGTCGCTCAAAACAATCGGGCTCTATTTTGGAGGTCGCGATCATTCGACGGTGGTGCACGCCTGCCGGTGGGTCGAGGGGCGAATGAAATCCGATGCAACCTTTACCCGTCTGATTAACGAGTTAAAGGCCAAACTTTCTCAAAATATTTAATTTTTCCTGATATTATAGCCAGAGATGACGATCCAGACTGCGGTACTGAATAGCCTCTCCGATATGTTCGGGGCGGATTTGAGAAGAATTTGCAAGGTCGGCAATCGAGCGCGACACTTTCAGAATTCTATCATATGCCCGGGCGCTTAATCCAAGCTTGTTAATGGCATTTCTAAGGAGATCTTCACAGGGCTGATCGATCTGGCAAAAACGTTTAATAAGACGGGATTCCATGTGGGCATTGGCATAGACACTCTTGATTCCCCGAAACCGCTCGAGCTGAATTGCCCGGGCGCCCTGAACACGTTCGCGGATCGTTTCCGATGATTCACCCGGCGTTTTATTTGCCAATTCTGCGAACCGGACGGCCGGAACCTCAATGTGAATGTCAATTCTGTCGAGTAATGGACCGGAGATGCGAGCCATGTATTTTTGGATTTGCTGTTGCGTGCAGGTGCATTTATTATGCGGATCGGTGGCGTAGCCGCAAGGACAGGGATTCATGGCTGCAACCAGCATAAAAGAGGCCGGATAGGTCAGTGAAAGTAATGCCCGCGAGATTGTTACATAACCATTTTCAAGCGGCTGCCGCATTACCTCAAGGACATTTTTCTTGAATTCCGGTAATTCGTCTAAAAACAGAACACCATGATGACTTAAACTAACTTCTCCCGGTCGGGGAAATTTGCCCCCTCCAACCAACGCTGCATCCGAAATCGTATGATGCGGCGACCGAAATGGACGGGTTGCCACAATACCCTGGCCGGAAGGAATTATTCCGGCGACCGAATGTATTTTGGTCGTTTCCAGGGCCTCTTCCAGGGTCAGATTTGGTAAAATTGACGGTATGCGTTTGGCAAGCATGGTTTTACCCGAACCGGGCGGGCCGATCATGATGATATTATGACCTCCGGCCGCCGCGACTTCCAAAGCACGTTTGACATTCTCCTGGCCTTTGACATCGGAAAAATTTGTTTGGTAAACACGATGCTCTTCAAATAAGGCTTGTACATCGACCCTGGTTGGCAATGGCTGCAGACGGTCTTCCAAGAAATCAATTACATCCCGCAGTGATTTTACGCCAATGATTTCGAGATCGCCGGTAATGGCGGCCTCCCGGGCATTCTGTTCGGGCAGGATAATACCGCGTATACCGGTTTCTCTTACAGAAACAGAGATTGGCAGGGCCCCTTTTATTTCGCGGAGGGCGCCATCTAATGATAGTTCACCAAGAAAGATATAATCGTTAATTTTGTCCTTTGGAATCAACTCCGCCGCGCTCAGAATGCCAATAGCAATCGGCAAATCAAAAGAGCTTCCCTCCTTTTTAACATCAGCCGGGGCCAGGTTGACGACGATTTTATTGCTGGGTATGTAATAGCCCAGATTCTTAATGGCCGACCAGACCCGCTCCTTACTTTCACGAACAGCACCTTCCGGCAGACCAACCGTGATAAATGCCGGTAATTGCGCGCCGCTCAGATTACACTCGACATCGACGACATATGCGTCTATGCCAAGAACCGCAGCGCTTTTTACGATGGAAAATTTTGTCATAAACCCTCCTTCGCTGTTAAAATAACCTGGCGATCTAGCACCGGGCAAGATGTTTTTTCAAAAAGTAAATACGCGTCTTTTACTAATCAGGGTTGCTCCTATTTAAAGATCCGTGAAATTGCTGTTCGCATAAGGCTATCTCATTTGCCATTTTCTCGCAAACGTTGTCGCGATAGGTCTTGGCCGCAACCTTGATCGCGTTTGTGATGGCCTTGGCGCGGCTGCGGCCATGGGCTTTTATAACAATTTCACGGAAACCCAGAAGAGGGGCTCCGCCGTATTCAGAATAATCGGTTACCTGCTTTAGTTGTTTAATTCCGCTGGAAAGGGCGATAAGGCCGAGCATCCATACGAACCGGCGCTTGAATGCATAACGACCGAGGTGCGAGAGCATTTCGGCAATCCCCTCGATGGTCTTCATTACAATATTGCCGACGTAACCTTCGGTCACAACAACATCCGCCAGGCCCTTGATGATATCATTACCCTCGATATTGCCGATAAAATTCAGGTTTTTTTGAGCGCTAAGGATTTCATAGGCCCGCGACAAAACATCTCCACCTTTGTGCGATTCTTTGCCGATATTCAGGAGGGCAACGGCCGGGTCCTTCACGCCCTTGACATCCGAAGCGTAAATTTTACCCATGATGGCGAATTGTACCAGGTCTTCGGTCGAACAATGGATATTGGCGCCGATGTCAAGGATTAGTGCGAATGGATCTTGTCTTCCCTTTTCATTGCTGGTTGGATAAACGGTGGCGATAGCGGTTTTGTGCACGCCTTTGATGCGCGGTATATATTTGGCCGCCGAGAGAATATATGCCCCGGTATTGCCGGCCGAAACCATTCCATGAGCCTGTCCACTGCCACATATTTGAGCCGCGATCAGCATGGATGCATCCGGTTTTTTTACCAGGATTGATTTAGGTTCATCGTCATTGGTGATAAATTGATCGGTGTGCACAATTTTGATTTGTTCCGGACGATGTTCGGTGCGCTCCAGAATCGGCCTTATTTTTTCCTCGTCGCCGACCAGGATTGTATTTATGGAGGTTTCAACCGTTACCCGCGCGACGCCCATGACAATCTCGGTTGGCGCAAAATCGCCTCCCATTGCATCGACAGCAATTACGGTATGAAGCGGCTGGTTGTCTCCGGATATCATATTATTGTCTAAGTAGTTTAATCATTTCCGGGACAATATCGAAAAGATTTGCAACTATTCCATAATCCGCGGCTTTGAAAATCGGAGCGTCCGGGTCGGTGTTAATCGCGACAATATATTTTGATGACGATATACCCGCCAGATGTTGCAATGCACCTGAAATACCGCAGGCGATATATAAGTCCGGCGCCACGGTTTTACCAGTTTGGCCGACCTGGTGAATCTGCTCTACCCAACCGGCGTCGACGATTGACCGACTGGCTCCGATCGCCGCCCCGAAGACGTCGGCCAACTCTTCGATTAAATGAAAATTTTCAGGGCCGCCAATGCCCCGGCCGCCGGCAACGATTATCCTGGCGTCGGCTAACGCCGGTCGCCCTGAGGTTGTCGGCTGGATTTCAACCAGTGAAATTCTTTGATCGCTCTGAGATAATTCCGGCCTGAAATGAGAGATTTCCGGCTGGTGCGGATTTTCCTGCGGCGTAATTACATTAGCCCTGATCGTAATAAATGCCGGTTTTTTAATTAACCTGATTTCGGCCAAGGCTTTGCCGGCGTACACCGGCCGTTGGCAAACGGGAAAATGTTGATCGTCGATTTTTACCCGCAGGCAATCGACTGCCACCGAGCCGCCGGTCATAATTGCCAGCGCGGGAGCTACGTCCCGGCTTAAAATATCGTCGGGAAAAAGGACCACATCCGCCTGTTCCGTCGAGAGCAATTGATCGATAGCTCCCGCAATTAAATTCGGATTGTAAATTTCCGGCAGCAAGTCATCAATAAAGACAACCTTGTCGGCGCCGTAGCGACCGGCATCGGCGACCGGTTCGGAAGTTTCATTATATAGACAAACAGCCGTCAATTTTCCATTAACCCGATCGGTCATCTGGCGTCCCAAGCCCAGGCAACCGGCGCTGGTTTTGGAAATGGTGTTTTCTTTGATTTCAAGATATACTAAAATATTCATATTTCGTCTCCGGTTAAATAACCCACGCTTCTTCCCGTAGACGCCGAATGAGTTCCGGCACGGCAGCAATGTCGCGCCCCAAAATTATTCCGGCGGCGCGATCCTCGGGCGGTAATATTTCAAGCAGTTGAATATATTCGCGGCCGTAGGGGATGTTTTTCGTCACGACCTCTTTTTTTCGCGAAAGCATTATGTCTTTCAGCGAAGGATAACGTGGTTTATTGAGACCTTTCTCGGTTGTCAAGAGACAGGGGGTCTGAATTTCATAGACGGCCCTGCCCGCATCCGTCTCTTTGGTGACGACGATGTGATTGCCTTCTAAATTCAGAGATGTAATGGCAGTAATACTCGGGAAACCGAGCAGTTGCGCCAAGAGTGTTCCAACGAGCCCATTGCCGGTATCTATTGACTGTTTACCGCAGAAAATTAAATCCGGTTGAAGGGGCCGGATTTCTTCTGCCAGCCGGTTGGCGACAACAATGGCGTCGGAGCAGGCATCGGTATCCGAAATTATATGAATTAGCCGGTCGGCGCCCAGGGCCAGGGCGCGTTTCAATCCCAGGCTGTCTCTTTCGGGGCCAATCGAAACGGCGACAATCGTACCACCCGTTTTTTCTTTCAATTGTATGGCGGCTTCGAGTGCATATTCATCATAGGGATTAAGATCGTATTTCAGGTTGTTGCCGTCGATTCCCATTTTATCCGACGTTATCGTGACAACCGAATCGGATACCGGGACAACTTTCACGCAGACAACAATATTCATTGTACCTCCTGTTATTGGCCGCTGACCATCAGCCGATCTATTTTAAAAGTTGGAGAGTTAATAGAGCCCCGAAATTCAAGGTCATTGCCAATCATCGAAATGGAATTGAGCATATCAAACATATTTCCGGCTACAGTACACTCCTGAACCGGGTAGGCCAATTTGCCGTTTTCGATCCAGATTCCTTCGGCGCCCCGTGAATAGTCGCCGGTAACGTAATTAACACCGACCCAGTTTACATCGGTCAGAAACAGCCCATTCTGTATGGAACCGATGATTTCCGCCGGCGAATAACGTCCGGCCTGCATAAAAAAATTGGATGTCGCCGGCGCCGGTTCGGAGCTGGCGCCGCGCCGGGCACTGCCAGTCGGAACGGTTTTCAACTTGCGGGCCGAATAGCAATCGCATAAAAATGTTTTCAAAACACCGTTTTCGATAACAACATTCCGGCGTCCGGCCAAGCCCTCGTCGTCAAAATAGCGGGAATCATTGCCACCCGGCAGAGTCGCATCATCGATAATATTTATCTCTTTTACGGCAATCGACTGTCCCAATTTGTCAATCAGGAACGAATTTTTCCTATAAATGGCACTGCCGACGACGACTGCCGCGATAATATTGAGCAAATCGGCCCCGGCTTGCGGGTCGAATACGACCGGGACAGACTGCGTGGCCGGCTTCCTGGAACCCACTTTGCGGGCCGTGCGTTCGGCTGCGGTTTTGGCGATGGACTCGATCGGGTCGAGTTTGCTAAAAGTACGTTGACCAGACCACCAGTAATCAGTCTGTTTGACGTTATCTTTTTCGGCGACAAGTTGTAAAGAAAGCGAACAGTTCGAGAACTCCTGTTCGCCGGAAAAACCGCGCGAGTTGAGCAATATGGTTTGGCCGTAAGAATCGTTCCAGAAAGCGCCACCGGAATTGGTAATGAGCGAATTTTGCTTTAATCCGAGAGTCTCAAGGTCGCTTGCCATCTGAATTTTGCGTTCGGTTGGAATTTGAGCGATTTCCGGATCGTAGAGACCGAGTCCGGCTTTTGTCGCACCAAATAAACCGCCCTCCGGCAGGCCGTTGTATTCATCTATGTCGGAGAGCCGGGCGATTTCCAGTGCCTTTTGGACCATCGTGGAGACAGATTCCGGTCGCAGATCGCTTGTGTAAGTAAGGGCCTTGCGTTTGTTCTTGAAAACGCGGATGCCGAGCGCCCGCGGATTCGACTGTCGTAATTCTTCGATTTTTCCGAGCCGTACTTTTATACGGGCGCTGGTGAAATTATTAATGAGGACATCGACCTCATCGGCGCCTCCCCGGCGGGCCTCTTTGATAACTCGTTCCGCGATTTTGATAAGTTCCTGCATTTTCTCCTCGTATTTAAGAACCGCCGACCGTGATTTCACTGATTTTTACGGTAGGATTGCCCACGCTGACCGGAATGTTTTGGCCATCTTTACCGCAGGACCAGGTGCTATCGGAAATCTTCAGATCGTCGCCGACCATCAGGATTTTATTCATGACGTCAGGGCCGTTGCCGATCAGCGTGACATCTTTCAGGGGTGCGGTCAGTCGCCCGTCTTCAATAAGATAGGCTTCGATCACGCCGAAAGTAAAGTCGCCCTTGATTGTATCGACCTGGCCGCCACTAAAATTTTTGGCGTATACGCCTTTTTTAACCGATCGAATGATTTCTTCAGCCGTACACTCGCCTTTTTGCAGATATGTCGTGGTCATGCGGGCCAGCGGCGGATAGGCGTATGATTGTCGTCGTCCGTTGCCGGTGGGATTTACTTTCATCATGCGGGCGGAGATACTGTTGTGCATATAGCCCTTCAGAATGCCATTTTCGATCAGTACGGTGTTAGATGGAAGATGGCCTTCATCATCAATATTGATCGCGCCGCGCGAGCCGGGCAACAATCCGGTGTCAATGATTGTACAGCGTTCGGAGGCGACTTTCTGGCCGACTTTTCCGGAATAATTTGAAAGATTCTTATAATTGTAATCGGCCTCTAATCCGTGGCCGACGGCCTCGTGAATCAGCACGCCACTCTCGGCCGGCCCGAGAATGACGACCTGTGGTCCGGCCGGCGCCGGTTTGGCGTCGAGATTGGTAATTGCGATTGTAGCGGCCTGTTGTGCGACTACAGTTGGAGTATTATTCGGTTTATCGAGAAAGTCTAGTCCTGCGCGCGCTGACCGGGCGGCGTTGGCGCCCTGACGTTTGCCGTTGTCTTCGGCGGTTACACGAACCCGCAGTGCAAATAGCGGCTGAACGTCCTGAAAGTTTTTGCCTTCCGAATCGAAATACATGATCTGGCGTAGTTCGTCGGCAATCGAAGCTGTCACACTGGAAACCCGTGAATTGAATCGGCGGGCAGCTCCATCGGCCTGATTGAGCAGTTCGATTTTTCGGTTAAGATCGATGTTTACGCTGTAGGTCTCGACCGGATAAAGATTTTTACAGGAAATATTTTGAAAACGACTAATCTTGAAAGAGTTTGCAGTGTCGGCAATATTGGCGGCGGTCTCTGCGGCGATAAGCATCTTTGGAAAATCGATCGCATCGGTATAAGCGTAACCGATCTGATCACCCTGAACGGCGCGAACGCCCATACCCAGCACGATCCCACTGCTTATATCCTTGATAATCCCGTCTTCGATGCGCAGGCCGGAGCTGGTTCGATATTCAAAAAACAGATCGGCGCTTTGAGCGCCTTTTGCCAAAGCCCGGTCGAGTAATCTCTGCGCCTCGGCCGCCGAAACACTAAAAAGCGTTTCCATGTCTTGCAGATTTGAGCCGGGTTTGGTTTTGGAATAACCCATATTAAACCAAGCCGGGGCCGTAACAATACCGGCCGCCAGAATTCCGCTTGTCTTGAGAAATTCGCGTCTTTTCAATCCGCCTCCATAGATGTATGCCAAAGTTAGGCTCTATTTTCATTTTTTAAATCGGAATGGGTTTAATTATCAACATCGTTTCAACTGTTTTGACCGTAATCTCCAAATTTTTCACCCTAAAAACAAGACTGTTCTAATTCCGACCTGCTGTTGTAAAATCCACTGTTGCGGAATATTTTTATTCAGAAATCTGTCGTTTAGGCAACGAGATTGTATTTTAGTTCGGAAATAATTAATATATTCGGCCAACATAATGAGTTTCGTGAATATAGTGATTTAATCAGGAGTCAATATTATATGGAGAAGAAGTCTGTTCTATTCATCTGTACCGGTAATTCGGTCCGCAGTCAAATGGCCGAAGCACTGCTGCGCCGCTTTGGTGGCGAAGAATTTGAGGTTTTTAGCGCCGGCTTTACTCCGGCCGGTATTCACCGTCTGACGAAACAGGTTCTCAGTGAAATCGGTATTAATGTTGACAATCAATATTCGAAGCACGTTGACGAATACCGCAATCGGTCTTTTGACTATGTGATCATTTTATGCGAGGTCGCGGCCCTTGGTTGCCCGACTTTTCCCGGTCAATCGGAAAAAATCAATTGGTTTATTGACGATCCAATCCGCGTCGTCGGCGGTGAAGAGCGCCGTTTAATGGCTTTTCAGTTTACCCGCAACCTGCTTAAAGAACGTGTTATGCGGTTTATAAAAGAAAAAGGCAGCCGGCCCTCCGCTTGATATCCGTTAAAAATTCGTTTTTTTGGATGGAAATCCCAGGTGCCAAATAATTTTGTCTCCGGCCAGATAACTTTTTAATTGCAGGGGCATCTAATGCAATATTTAATAGCGACGCGCTTGAAAAGAGCCAAAATATTCTTTATCTTTGAAATGTGTTGGAACAACGTCATTACAGGATTGTTGAAAAACTTATGAAAATTAATGTATTTAAAGCCACCATTTTAATTTTGATAATAAGCGCCACCGGCCTGTCGCAGTTCGGCAAGAATAAAGTTCAATACGATAGCTATCGGTGGTCATATTTAAGGTCCGATAATTTGGATATTTATTTTTATACGGGCGGCGAGGCCCTGGCCGAATTTGCCGCGCCGGTTGGCGAGCAGGCGATCAAAGACATTTGCAAGGTTTTAAACTGGAAAATGCGCAAACGGGTAACGCTCGTCATCTATAATTCCCACAGCGATTTTCAACAAACCAATGTGACTCTCTCTTACCTGTATGAAGGCATTGGCGGCTTTACGGAGCTTTTCAAAAACCGCGCGGTCGTCCCGTACGACGGCTCTTATTATGATTTCTGGCATGTCGTCCGGCATGAATTAGTACACGTCGTCATTAACGATATGATTTACGGCGGCAACGTTCAGAGCATTATTTCCGGGCGGGTGCGCCTGAGCATTCCGGGCTGGATGAACGAAGGGCTGGCCGAATATATTTCATACGGCTGGACGGCCCAGACCGACCTTATCATGCGCGACATTGCCTTGAATAGCGACATTCCCAGCATTGAACAGATGGATTATTATCTGGCCTATCAGGGCGGCAATTCGGTCTACCGCTTCATTGCCGAAAAATACGGAATCGAGAAAATCGGCCAGATCTGGGCCCAAATGAAAAGTCGCGGCAATGCCGATAAGGGATTGAAAATGGCCATTGGCCTGGACATGAAGGAGCTGACCGATAAATGGCAACGCTGGATGCGTACCGAATACTGGCCGGATATTGCCGACCGGGACGAAATCCAGGAAGTCGCCGTAAAAATTACCGATCATAAGAAACTGAAGAATTACTTCAATACCGGCCCGGCCATTTCATCGCTCGGCGATAAAATTGCGCTGATGTCAGACCGCAAGGGTTATGCAGACATTTTTCTGGTTTCTGCGACGGATGGCAAGGTCATCAAGCGCTTGGTCAGCGGCCAGCGTACGCCTGATCTTGAAGAATTGAAATGGCTCAATCCGCGTCTCAGCTGGTCTCCCGATGGCAAAAAAATCGTTATAGCCGTCAAGAGCGGCGCCCGCGACGCCTTGATTATCGTAGATATTGCCACTAAAAAGCGCCAGCGTTTGGTCTTCGATGATCTTGAGGAAATATTTACCGCGGCCTGGTCGCCGGACGGCAAGTCCATCGCCTTCGTCGGTCTGAAAGATGAAAAAAGCGACTTGTATCTTTATGATCTGAACCAAGCCAAACTCAGCCAGATTACGAATGACGAATATCCCGATTTCGAACCGGCCTGGTCGCCAGATAGCCGGAAAATCATCTATACCTCTCAGCGCACAACCAACCCGGACAGCGTTCTGCAAAAGTTACAGACGAATGAAGCGGAGAACTTTCAAACGGACCTGTTTTATATCGATCTTCAGACCAGAGAAATAACCCGTCTGACCGATACCCCGTGGAATGAAAATTACCCGGTTTGGGCCCATACCCGCGACGCAATCATTTATACGTCTGATTTTCACGGTATCTCTAACCTTTTCATAATGGACCTTAACACTTATGAATACGGAGCAATTACCAATGTCCTGACCGGGATTTTTCAGCCCAGTCTTACAAAAGACGATCAGCGTCTGGTTTTTGCCGGTTATGCCGATATGGGCTGGGATATATATTCTATCAGCAATCCGCTGGATATGTTGCAGAATAGAAAGGAAATCAAGCCGACGGTTTATGCCAACAACCTGATGGATTCCTGGAAATATCCCGAAAAGCATGAACGCTTTAAATTCCCCAATCCCAAGGAATTGAAGCCGACCAGCACCCACCGCGTACAGGATAATGCCAATTATACCAATTATGTATTTGCGCCGAACTATACTCCGGATTTACCCGAAGAACCCGAGCCATCTATCACCGACAGTTCCGAGGCGGCCAGCGACACCAGCCGCCAGACCACCCGTGATGGTAAATATCCGGTCACCCCGTACAAGACCAAATTTACACTGGATATGGTTGAGAGCCAGGCCGGTTACAGCACTTTCTGGGGTTTGCAGGGCACGACTATCTTTGCCTTCAGCGACATTCTGGGTAATCATCAACTGACTTTCGGCACCGAGATGTATATCGATCTGGAAAACAGTGACTATTACCTGTCTTATATGTATCTTGCCAAACGGATCAATTACGCTTTTACCGGATTTCATTCGGCCAATTTCTGGTCTTATAGTTACTATTATATGTGGCGTCTGCGAAATTATGGATTTGACATTTCTGTCTCTCGCCCGGCGAGCCGGTACACGCGGCTGGATGTGGGCGCGACGTCTTATAATGTCGAGCAAAACCTGATCAATATCATTACCAGTGAGACGGAATACAGTTATACGATAAGCACCATCTTGCCGCGGGCCAGCCTCGTTTTTGACAATTCCCTGTGGGGCTACCTCTACCCGATTGACGGCTGGCGCACGCGACTCGACTTCATAGCCAGTCCGAAATATCGGGAAAACAGCATGTCATTTTATACTATTCAGGCCGACATCCGGCGCTATTTTAAAGTGAACATGGATTATTCGTTTGGCCTGCGGCTCACGACCGGCTTAAGCAACGGTGCCAATGCCCAGCGATTCTTTATTGGCGGTGAAGACAACTGGATCAACCAGAAGTGGCGCTACGATATTTTCAACGAGAGTAATTCTTCGTTATTGGAAGACATTTATTTTTCAGACTTTATCACACCACTTAGAGGCGCCCGCTATTATGAAAGATATGGTACCCGCTATTTCCTGGCAAATCTGGAATTCCGCTATCCATTTATTAAATACCTGGCATTGGGCTGGCCGTTGCCGCTCACGCTGGGCGGAATTCAGGGCGTGACTTTCCTGGATTTCGGCTCGGCCTGGAATGGTTATGATTTGCATCCCTTCCAGAACGATCCGGTCAACGGATTTGGTATGGACGACCTGGTGGCCGGATATGGAGTCGGCTCACGGATTTACATGTATTATTTTGTGCTCAAGATCGACGTCGCCTGGCGTTTCGATTGGTACAGAACATATAAACCAGCCTGGTACTTTTCGTTCGGATTGGATTTTTAACTCCTGGCTGAAAATGCTTGGTCTTAATGCCGAAGCTGATTAGTTTAGGCTGTTTGTTGGTAATTCGAGGTCGGGCTAAAAAAATGAAATATCTAAAATTCGCAATTCTTTGTTTTATCTGGAGCACGACCTGGGCAATGATTAAGGTCGGGCTCGATCAGACGCCGCCGATGGTCGGTCTGGCCCTGCGTTTCAGTGTGGCGGCGCTGGTGTTGGGCGGGATTATTCTTTGGAAAAAACGCCCGGTTGCTTTTGACCGTGCCTCGGCGCAAAATTATTTAGTCGTTGGTTTAATGACGATGGCGCTCAGTTATTTCTGTACTTATTGGGCAGAAAAATTTATTTCCAGCGGGCTGACATCAATACTATGGACGGCTCTTCCGATCGTGGTGGGTGTCTTTGCCCGCTTTATGCTGCCGAACGAGCGCATGCGCCGGGTCCAGATTCTGGCGATTATTATCGCGCTGGGCGGAGTCGTTGCTATTCTCTCCGACCAGCAGTTGATTTTCAGTGTGCGTTTGCTGTGGGGCTGTCTGATCGCGCTGGCCGGGGTAGTCGTTTCGGCCTGGCCGAACGTTTACCTAAAGACCCGCAAACAGCCATATGATTCACTGACCATGACCGCCATGGCAATGGTTGTTGCGGCTTTCGTCCATCTCGTCGGCGCGACGATATTTGGCGAATGGTCGCAGATGGTTTGGAATTTTAAGAATATCGGATCGGTGGTGTATCTCGGGGTGTTCGGCTCGGCGATAGCGTTTTACGTTTATTATGACCTGTTGAAACAAATCAACGTCGTCAAGATTACTTTTGTTACTTTTATTACGCCGGTATTCGCGACGCTGATCGGCGCGTACTGGCTGAAGGAGATCGTAACCTGGCGCGAGATCGGCGGCATGGTGCTGATTTTCGCAGGGCTGATGTTGTATGACGGGAAAAAGTATTTGGCGATTTTGATGCCGAATAGCGGGAGGAACGCGCGTGGCTGAAAAATTCAAAAACGTTTTTGTCTGTACGGAATGTGGCTCCAGTCAGCCCAAATGGATGGGCAAGTGTCCCGATTGCGGCGCCTGGAATTCATTCGTCGCCGAGCAGGTTCAGAAAAAGGTCAAAATGTCTGCATCTCCTAATATCCGGCGCAGTCTGGTCCCGCTGAATCGCACCGACGCCGCGCCGACCGAACGGTTGATTACCGGTCTGACCGAATTCGACCGTGTTTTGGGCGGCGGTTTCGTGACCGGTTCGGTAGTGCTGATCGGCGGCGAACCCGGTATTGGGAAATCCACGCTCATTATGCAGGTATTGGCCCGGCTCAAGGGCGAGAGTCTGCTCTATTTCTCCGGCGAAGAGTCCGAGGAGCAATTGAGCCTGCGCGCCCGCCGGCTGGGAATTGACAACTCACATATTCTGGTAGCCTGTGAGAATAACCTCGAGAACATTCTTTACCAGATGGAAAACCAGCGGCCGACGGCGGCCGTGATCGATTCGATCCAGACCGTTTACTCCGATCAGTTTGAAAATGTCCCGGGCAGTGTCACGCAGGTGCGGGAGTGTGCCGGAAAAATATTACGCCTGTCGAAAGAACTGAACCTGACGACGGTTTTCGTTGGTCATATTACTAAAGACGGCATGATCGCCGGCCCGAAAGTTCTCGAACATCTCGTCGATACGGTACTTTACCTGGAAGGCAGTAAAAATAACTTCTATCGTACTTTGAGGGCGGTCAAGAATCGTTTCGGTTCGACTAACGAAGTCGGAATTTTCGAGATGAAAGATCATGGTCTGGCGGCCGTTGAAAATCCGGCCGGTTTCTTCCTGGCCGAGCGCCGGCAACACGTCGCCGGTTCGGCGGTGACTGTCAGCATGGAAGGTACGCGCCCTTTTCTGATTGAAGCCCAGGCGCTGGTCACGCAGACTTCTTACGGGACACCGCAGCGTTCCGCCAATGGCATCGATTACCGGCGCTTCGTAATGCTGATCGCCGTTCTGGAAAAGCGCACCGGTCTGCCATTGCGCACCCAGGACGTTTTTATTAATCTGGCGGGCGGCTTCAAGATTGACGAAACTGCGATCGATCTTGGGGTAACAGCCGCGATCGCATCGAGTTTCAAGGACCTGCCGCTCGAACCGACCGCGGCATTTATCGGCGAGGTCGGCCTGGTCGGAGAGGTGCGCAGTGTTCCTTTTCTGGAGAATCGCGTCCGGGAGGCTCTGAAGTTTGGCTACACGACAGTATATATTCCGAAGTCCGGGCTAAAAGTTTTGGACAAGGAATTGAAGTCCAGGGTCACCGGCATCGAGTCGCTTAACCAGCTCTTCGGGCTGATTTTTTAATTTCTGTAGCTCTGCATGTCAGGTTCAAATATCAACGATTCCAATAAATACCCGGCGATGTCTTTTACGATTGATGCGCGAGATTCTAAAACAGCTGCGCGTGCCGGGACTTTTATCACCGATCATGGCGCAGTGGAAACACCTATTTTCATGCCGGTCGGTACACATGGAGTAGTCAAAACGCTTACCCCGGCCGAACTCCTTGACTGCCAGGCCGGGATTATTCTCGGCAACACTTATCATCTTTATTTGCGCCCGGGGCTGGACGTGATCCAGGCGGCCGGTGGCCTGCATCGCTTTATTGCCTGGCCGAAACCGGTTCTGACCGATAGCGGCGGATTTCAGGTTTTCAGCCTGGCGCATCTTGGAAAAATGACGGAAGACGAGATCGTTTTCCGTTCGCATATCGACGGTAGCGAACATCGTCTGTCACCGGCAATTTCGATGGAGATACAGCGCGTGCTCGGCTCTGATATCGTCATGGCATTTGACGAATGTACACCGTATCCGTGCGAATATGAGTATGCCCGGTTGGCGCTGGAACGTACCCATCGCTGGGAGCGCCTCTCGCGCGAGCATTTTACCAAACTTGACCCGCTTTACGGCCATCGCCAATTCCAGTTCGGAATCGTTCAAGGCTCGGTTTATCCCGATTTGCGCGCGGAGAGCGCCCGAACATTAACGGAAATGAATTTCGACGGTTATGCGGTCGGCGGACTGGCTGTCGGCGAGCCAAAAGAACAAATGTTTGAAATTCTGGAATCGGTCGCACCGCAGCTGCCGGAAGCGCGCCCGCGTTATCTGATGGGCGTCGGCAAACCGGAAGACATTGTGCGGGCTATCGGACTCGGTGTCGATATGTTTGACTGCGTATTGCCGTCGCGCAACGCCCGCAACGGGACACTTTATACCTGGAATGGACGGATTGTACTGAAGCAGAGTCAGTACCGGACGGATTTTACGCCGCCGGATGAAAATTGTGCCTGCTACACCTGTCGCAATTTTTCGCGGGCATATCTGCGGCATCTGTTTATGAATGGTGAAATGACCGGCCTGCGGTTGAATACCTTGCACAATATTCATTTTTTCCTTGAACTGGTCGGCCGGGCGCGCCGGGCGATTCTGGCCGGAGAATATGCGGCCTGGCAGGCTGAATTTTATCGCAATTATCCGGAAGAGGTGGATCATGCGGCGGAGAATCAACTGCGCCGCGAGGAGCGCCGCCGGAAACATCTTGAGGAAAATGACGTAAATAGTGCGTAACTTATGCCGCGTTCGTAGGAAGAATTTTAATCAGAAAGTATCCGCAGAATAAATGAATCTTAATATATCTTACCCGCCGCACGAACTGGCCCAATTATCCGGTTCGGAAATCGAACAGCGTATCGAAAATGCCCGGTTGCGGTTGGGCCGGAGATTAATTATTCTGGCGCATCATTATCAACACGACAGGATCGTTCGGCATGCCGATGCAATAGGCGATTCGTTTGTCTTGTCGCGCCGGGCGGCCGAAACCGACGCCGGGTTTATCGTGTTTTGCGGCGTACATTTTATGGCCGAAACCGCCGACCTGCTGACCAATGAACGGCAGAAAGTCTTTCTGCCGAATATCGACGCAGGTTGTTCACTGGCCGATATGGCCGACATCGGCTCGGTAACGATCGCCTGGAAAAAGATCAGGGTCGTTACCGGAGACGAGATAATTCCGGTTACCTACATCAATTCTCAGCTCGGGCTGAAAGCTTTTTGCGGAAAAAACGGCGGCCTCATCTGTACTTCGTCCAACGCCCGCGCCGCGCTGGAATGGGCCTGGGCGCGAAAGTCCAAAGTCTTCTTTTTCCCGGATCAACATCTCGGGCGGAACGTTGCAACCCAAATGGGCATCCCGCCGGAAGAGATTGTTATGTACGATTCTAAACGGCCATTCGACGCGGAATTTGCCCGGCAGATTCAACAGGCCCGCCTGATTCTGTGGAACGGCTTCTGTTGTGTCCATCAGGCTTTTTCACTGGAAGACATTAACCGGCTGCGAGAGATTATTCCCGGCATCAGGATTATTGTACATCCGGAATGTCCGGCGGAGGTCGCGCACCACGCCGATTATATGGGCAGCACCGAATATATCATCAAAACCGTCCGCGCCGGTACTCCCGGCAGTGTCTGGGGCGTCGGAACGGAGAAAAATTTGGTTTATCGGCTGGCCGGGCAATTGCCGGATCGCCGTATAATTCTGCTACAGGAGAATGATTCAATCTGCCGGACAATGGCTATGATAACGCCGGTGCATTTGCTATATCAATTGGAAAGTCTCAACGCCGGACAACTTATTAACCGGGTGATCGCGGACGAACATTTGCACTCCGATGCCCTGGTCGCCGTCCGAAGAATGTTGGAGTTACAGAAATGAAACCGGCCGAGCCCTTTCGCGAAACCGATGTTTTGGTGATCGGCGGCGGTCTATCCGGCTGCTCTGCGGCTTATGCGGCCGCCCGTAAAGGCTTGCGAGTCGTTATGTTGACGCCCAGCCGGGACGTAAGCGTTTCGTCGTCTTTTCAGGCTCAGGGCGGGATCATTTACAAAAATCCGCAGGACTCCCGGCAAGGCTTCTATGAAGATTTTCAACGTACCGGCGCCGATCTGGTGAATGAACAGGCCGTCGCCGCAATATTTGCCAACGGGCCGCGGTTAATTGAAGATATTTTAATTGGTGAATTAGCGGTGCCGTTCGACCGGACGCCGGATGGTAAAATCGCACTGACCCGTGAAGGCTCACACTCGACGCCGCGAATCGCTTTTGTAAAAGACCATACCGGCAAGGCCATTCAGGAGTGCTTTTATAAAAAGCTGGAGCAGGTTGAAAACGTCGAGATTCTGACCGATACGACCTGTCTCGACCTGATCACGCTGGCGCATCATTCGTTGAATCCTCTGCACATTTACGAGCCCAGCACCTGCGCCGGGGCGTATATTTATTTCCAGAATAACGGCGAGATTCATCCGATTCTTGCTAAGCAGACGATCCTGGCTTCCGGCGGACTCGGGCGATTATATTTACACACATCCAATCCGCATCATGTCCGCGGAGACGGCTATGCAATTGCTTACCGGGCGGGGGCGCGTCTGATGAACATGGAATACGTGCAATTTCATCCGACCACATTATTTTCGACGAATGATGAACGTTTCCTGATCAGCGAAGCCGTGCGCGGCGAGGGCGGCGTCCTCCGCAATAAAAACGGCGAAGATTTTATGACACGCTACCACGAAATGGGTTCTCTGGCGCCCCGGGATGTCGTGGCGCGCAGTATCATGCAGGAAATCGGCCAGACCGGAACACCCTATGTTTATCTGGATATTACCCAAAAAAGCGCCGAATGGCTGAAGAAAAGGTTTCCGGTGATCTATGAAAAATGCCTGACCGTCAAGGTCGATATGGCCACCGAAGGGATTCCGGTTGTCCCGGCCGCGCATTACGAATGCGGCGGAGTAGCCGTCGATGGCCAGGGAAATACGACCATCCGGCGCCTGAAAGCCGTCGGCGAGGTTGCCTGCACCGGTTTACATGGCGCCAACCGGCTTGCGAGCAGCTCTTTGCTGGAATGTCTGGTATTTGGCACACTGGCCGGCAGTGATTGTGTCGATCGCATTCACCAGGACAAGATCATTATGCCACAGGTCGCACCCTGGAAAGTGGAAACCGAGCCGTTCGATCCGGATCTTTTTCAACAGGATCGGCTGACGATCAAGCATACTATGTGGAATTATGTCGGCATCGTCCGCACCGCCAAGAAATTGGAACGCGCCGGAGGAATTTTATGGCGTCTCCAAAGAGACATTGAAAGATTTTATGCAAACAGCCAGCTGAACGATGACCTGATCGGCCTGCGAAATGCGGCCACGACGGCCATGCTGGTTTTACACGCAGCCCGGCTGAATAAATACAGTCGCGGTTGCCATTACCGTATAGATTAGTTAAAATATAAATAAAAAATGGAGGTTAGATGAATAGTTTATTATACGCCGGATCAATGGGGGGCGGCACTGGCGCGCAATCGGCCAACCCGATTTTGTCATTGATGCCGTTTGTGCTCATCATCGTGGTAATGTATTTCCTGATGATCCGTCCGCAAGCCAAGAAACAGCGTGAAAAAACCAAGATGTTACAGGAACTGCAACCGGGCGACGACATCCTTACAATCGGCGGCGTCTATGGCAAAATCGAAGGCGTGAAGGATAAAAATATCCTGATCGTGCGAATTGCCAAAGATGTCAAAATCAATATTTCCCGCTCGGCCGTAGCCGATAAAGTACAGGAGAAGGTGGTTTCGTAGGCGATGGCGCTTCTTCCGATTCATGTTTATGGCAGTCCGATTTTGCGAAAAAAATTGGATCCGATCGAAGAATTGCCGGCAGATTTCGACCGTATTTTAACGGATATGTGGGAGACGATGTACGACGATGAGGGCATCGGCCTGTCGGCTAACCAGGTCGGCCTCGATCTGCGGTTTTTTATTGCGGATTTGTCACTGCGCGATAAAAATCTGAAGCGCGAAGTTTTCATCAATCCGGAAATAATCGCGGCGGAAGGCGAGATACTCGACGAAGAGGGCTGTCTGAGCCTGCCGGGTATTCGCGAACAGATTCCGCGCGCCGCCAAAATTATCCTGCGGTATGAGACTTCGGAACGCCAGGTCGTCGAGCGTGGTTTTTCGGATTACTTAGCGCGGGTAGTACAACACGAAGTTGATCATCTCGACGGAATGTTTACATTTGATCGGGTCAGTGCCCTTAAGCGCAGTTTTCTCAAATCAAAGCTTTCCCGTCTTTCCGCCAGGGCAGCAAAAGGTGAATTTGCCAAAGACATCGACTGAGGTCTGATGAAGATCGTTTTCATGGGAACCCCGGAGTTTGCCGTACCGGCTTTGCAGGCAATTGCCGCTTCACGGCACCGTATTCTGGCGGTTGTAACCGGTCAGGATGTCGCCCGTGGCCGCGGTCAAAAAGTACAGGAAACGCCTGTAAAAATCCTGGCCCAAAAACTGGGCATTCCGGTGCTTCAACCGCTTTCATTAAAGGATCCGATATTCCAGGATCACCTGAAAACCTACCCGGCCGATCTTTATGTCGTGGTGGCGTTTCGGATATTGCCACCGGAAATGATTGCCATACCGCCTATGGGCGCGGTAAACCTGCACGCCTCGCTTCTGCCGCAATATCGCGGTGCGGCGCCGATCAACTGGGCGCTGATCAACAATGAACATGAAACCGGCGTGACGCTTTTCCAGATCAAAGCTACGGTCGATACCGGTGATATTTTGAGGCAGGAGCGGGTTACCATCGAACCGGCCGATACCCATGGCTCCCTGGCTCCGCGCCTGGCGCAGGTTGGGGCGCAATTGATGGTTGAAGTTTTGGACGGTCTGGCAAGCGGTACGCTGAAAAGTTTTCCCCAGGACGCCAGCCTGGCAACGCCGGCCCCTAAGATTTTTCCCGAACTCGGCGAGATCGACTGGCAAAAACCGGCCGTCGAGATCAAGGGTTTGATTCACGGATTGTCACCTGTTCCGGGCGCCTATACATTTTTTCGTGGCAAGCGCTTGAAAATCCTGAGGGCCGTGGTCGGCGCCGAAAGTTTTTCCGGCGAGCCGGGCACGCTTGTAATCCGCGAAAAAGCCGGGATAGCGATTCTCACCGGTCAGGGTGTTTTGTGGCCGAAGGAAATGCAATTCGAAGGCCGCAGACCATTACAGATCGCTGAATTTTTATGTGGCTTCGCCGGTCAGGTTGGAGATCAATTTGCATCGTGAAAACCCGCACCGCCGCCGCCAGCATTCTGATTTCTCTGCCCCCCGGCGGTTATAATTACGAATCCGCTACCGATAGATTTATTCAGGCTAACAGTTTTTCGCAGCCCGATCGCGATTTTATTTATCTGCTGGTCAAAGGCGTAATTCAATATCAGCGCCTGCTCGATTTTATCATTGATCAGGCACGCAAAAAGAAGCGCAGCCATATCGAAAATATAGCTAGAGCTCTATTGCGGATCGGCGTTTTTCAGATCGTTATTCTGAACATACCGGCCCACGCCGCCGTGCATGAAACCGTTGCAGTAGCCCGGCAAATTAATAGACACGACCTGACCGATTATATCAACGCCGTTTTGCGCCATTTACCGGAGGAAGGCGCCTGGCGGGAAAACCTGCGCCAATTAGATCCGGCCGTTGCCCTGGCAATCGAGTATTCGCATCCGGAATGGCTGGTAAAAAAATGGCTGGCGAACTTCGGCCGGGAAAGTACAGTCGCCCTGCTCGGCTTTGACAACGATTATCAGGAGATTTACTTTCGGCACAATCCACTAAGGGGGACGTGGGCGGAATTTGAGAAATTGTTACAAGAGCGGGCGTTTCAGGTTGAACCGTATGCCACCGAACCGATCTGTTTTTTTAAAGTGGATCGGCCGGGAGATTTGCTGAAAAGCGATTTCTTCCGCGAAGGCCGGTGCTCTGTGCAGGATTTCAGCCAGTCGCTGGCCGTGCGCCTGCTCGATCCGCTGGCCGGTGAAACCATTCTGGATGCCTGCGCGGCTCCGGGTGGCAAGGCGACTTACATCGCGCAAATTACCCAAAACCGCGCCCATGTTCAGGCAAATGACCGCACGCCCCATAAAATTGAATTGGTTAAAGAATCAGCCTGCCGATTAGGCATCGATTCGTTATATTACAGTATGTCTGACGCCAGTATCGCAAAGTTTCCAACGGTGGACAAGGCTCTTGTCGATGCACCCTGCACCGGAACCGGTATTCTGGCGCGGAGAGCGGATCTGCGCTGGAACCGTCGGCCGGAAGAATTGATCCGGGCGCGGGCGATCCAGGCCGGGATTCTGAATAATGTCGCCGCCGCGGTACGTGATCAGGGTTTTCTGGTTTACAGTACCTGCTCGCTGGAGTATGAGGAAAACTGGACAACGGTGACGGAGTTTATCGATTGCCACCCCGAATTTTCAGTTGAACCGGCGGACAAATATGTTGACAGTTGCTACTGTGATGAAAAAGGCGCTGTGCGGATTTTGCCATTTATACATAATTTAACAGGCAGTTTTGCGGTACGCCTGAAGAAAATAAGTTAGAGCGGAGAGGCCATCAGTGCAGACAAGACTTCGAAACTGGTTCAGGTTATTGGCGGCGTTCATTATCTTTGGAGTGGCGCTGGCTTTGATCATGGATAAAATTGTCATGCCGGTATACGTGCGTCACGGCAAAGAAATAGTCATGATGGATGTTCGTAAAAAACACACGGCGGAAGCTATAAATCTGTTAAAGATGGGTGGCTTCGGAGTGCAGGTGGTGGATACGGTCGAGGGCGGCAATCTGCCGAAAGGAGTTGTCGTTGATCAACAGCCGCCGCCGGGCAACATGGTAAAAAAGGGGCATGTCGTTAACCTGATCATTACCGGTGGAGAACATTTCTTTCAGATGCCGAATTTAGTCGGCCGGGTTTTGAAATCCGCCACTATCATCATCGAGAATCAAAAATTAGTGCTGGATACGGTAGAGTACCTTTACTCGTCCGATAAACCGGAGGGTGTCGTTTGCGAACAGTCTTTATTGCCAGGTTCAATGGTCGGGTCGAATACACCGGTGCGCCTGGTGGTCAGCAGGGGCAAGCCCTCCCACCAGTTGGAGGTGCCCATGCTGACCGGCCTGAATCTGGAAGAGGCCAAAGCCAGTATTCGCAAAGCCGGCTTCAAGATCGGCCTGATTCGCTATGTCCCAACGCCCGATCTGACTCCCTACACAGTCATTGATCAAACCCCTAAGGCCGGTCATCATTATGACAATCCGGTCAATATAGATTTGCAGGTGACTAATGAACCATAAGCTCAAAACAGCCCCCGAAGTCGTTCCGTCTCTGCTTTCGGCCGATTTCACCAGGCTGACGGATAGTATCCAGGCAGTTGAAAAAGCCGGTGCATTACGACTGCATCTGGATGTCATGGACGGGCATTTCGTGCCAAATATTACGATCGGACCATTTATCATCGCGGCCATCCGGCGGATTACCCCCCTTCATCTCGAAACCCACCTGATGATCGAAAACGCCGACCGGTATATTAATAAGTTCATCGAAGCGGGCAGCGATACAGTCATCCTGCATGTAGAGTCCAGCCCCGGATTACACCGCGATTTAAAAACCATTAAAGAGCTCGGCGTGAAAGCCGGCCTGGTTCTTAATCCGCCGACGCCTTTCGAAACAATCGAACCATTCCTGGGCGAAATAGATCATCTGCTGGTAATGACGGTCAATCCCGGTTTCGGCGGCCAAACCATGATTATTGATACTCTAGAAAAAGTTCGCCAGGCGCAAATATGGCAGGAACGCTATGGCTTTCTGATAGAAGTCGACGGGGGCATCAACGCGGAAACCATTACCCTGGCCGCATCGGCCGGAGCAGATTTATTAGTCGCGGGCGACGCCGTATTTGGCGCCGGACATCCCGAACACTCCTTAAGATTATTAACTCAACAAATAAAGTGATTAAGCCGGTCAAAGAAGGCGAGCTTGGCCGCAAAGCGATTCATTATACATCGTCTTTAGTGCCGCTGATTTATCAATTTTTCTTTAATAAGCATGATGCGACCCTGATTGCCGGACTCCTTTTCCTGGGAATTGTGGTCGCCGAACTGTTGCGGATGAACGTGCCGGTCCTGCGCCGGTTATATCGAAGACTGTTCGGCTGGATGATGAAGCCGCATGAATTCCGCAAACACTTCACCGGCGCGACTTATGTCTTTTTGGGTGCTTTTCTGGCTATATTTCTCTTTCCAAAAGAGATCGCCGTAACTTGCCTGCTGTTTCTGACGATCGGCGATCCGACCGCTTGCCTGGTAGGACTTTCCGTCGGTCGGATAAAGGTACACAACAACAAGACCCTGGAAGGCATGCTGGCTTTTGTGTTTATCTCACTGCTGGCCACCGCCTGGATTGCGGGAATCCCGCTCTGGATAAAAATAATCGGTGTGCTGGTTGCCTGTTTTGTAGAGGTTATTCATCGTAAAATAGATGACAATGTGCTGATCCCGTTCTTTAGCGGGACGGTCATGTTGTTCCTGGTGGAATTATTTAAAATCTGGTAATGAGATGAAACCGGCCGAGGATTGTGTTCTTTGGTCCGATATTCAGGCTAAAGCCCATTTTTAGATTCTCTCACTTCCCACATAGCGTCTTTTCCCGCCACCGATAGATATACGAAAATTATTGGCCTGACCTTCACCTGGATGATCAAACGGAGATTTCGATCTGATTATTTCCACCGACTTTCTGGAGACATTTCAGCATCACTGCCAATAAATCCTGCCGACTAAGCGGTTTGTACAAATAGTCGAACGCCCCCATTGTAAGAGCTTTTTCAAGCAGATGTTCATTGCGAAAGCCCGAAATCATGACTGCCGTCAGATTGGGTTGGAGAACTTTCAAAGCCTCCAGGACCTGCAAGCCGTCCATCTCCGGCATGTACAGGTCGATAAACGCAATTACACAGGATTTAGTCCTCAATTTTTCTATGGCTTCGCGACCGTCGAGGGCGGTGACGATTTTAAATGGGGTGTCTTCGAACATTTCACAGAAAATGTCCAGAATTGACTGGTCGTCATCGACTACCAAAACGCTGATTTTACGGGAATCGTCCATAATCTTCCTTCACGGGTTAGCGGGTTTTATTTTCAAGTTGTTCCAATTTTTGCCGGGCTTTTTCAGAGAGTTGGTCTTCCGGCTGAAGTTGAGCGTCGATCACGGCATCGGTCACGATGGTTGGATTTATGAATACTACGAGCTCGGTCTTGACCTTTTGATCGATTTTATTTCGGAAAAGAAAGCCGATCAGCGGAATTGACCCGAGCAATGGTACTTTGCTGATCGTTTTAGTGTTTGATTCGCGGATCAGACCGCCGATCACGATAGTTTCGCCGTTGCCGATCTTGATGGTAGTGTTGGCAGTCCGGCGAGCGATGATCGGAGTGCCGTCGCTGGTCTGGCCGTTCTGAAAATCGGCATTTGGCGTAATATCGACCGTAATGGTCTGATCGTTGTTAATATGCGGCTTGACCAATAGCTTGATCGTCGCCGACTTGAACTCATATGATGTAATCCCGTATTGGTTTAAAACCTTGTACGGAATCTGGTCGCCAACTTCAATCGAGGCGATTTTATTGTCCAGCGTTATCAAATACGGCCGGGACAGAATATTGACTTCTTTGTCGGTCTGAAGAGCACTCAAAACGGCATCGAAGCTTTTAGAAACGATACCAATGCCCAGTCCCTGGCCAATGGGTAAGCCGCCCCCAAGCGTATTCCCGGAATTATCATAGTAGCCCACCTGGTTGGTTGTCTGGCGCAGGTTAAAAAGAGTCGCAATCCGGTCGCCGGCGCTGAGAATTTTTGGATTTTTCCAGTACCATTCAAAGCCCGTGCTGTTTTCACGGGTCAACGAAATCTCGACGATAGCCGTCTGGATATAAATTTGGGGTGTGGGCTTGTCGAGTGCCGCCAGCAGATCTTCGATCCGCGCCAGCGTTTCCGGATTTTCTCTAATTATCAGGGTGTTGGTGCGTTCGTCCGCCAGCACCAATCCCACTCCGGGGGTAGCAAGGCGTCCGAGCGCGTTTTGCAGATCGACCGCATCGGCGTACTGGCAACGATAATTTTTAATTACCGTATGCTGTTGAATTTTGCGAATGTCTCCGACGAAATAAATATCAATGCCGTCGATTTTACGGTAGGCCAGGCCGCTGGAATTCAT
>JAZDEI010000345.1:0-2305 GCA_043808945.1 Fidelibacterota bacterium
TTTCTGGACTGGAATTGGCTGAAGAAACAAAAGGTCGTCAGTCGCACCGCCCATTTCGTTCATGTCCGGAGCGACCATGATCTGACGGTTGGTATGGACGGTAAAACCGGGATCGCGGTGATCTCTAAATAGATCGCGTCAGGCGGCGGCACCTTTATCCAGAATATTCTGAATGGCTTTGTCGAGCTGATTTTTCGGCAGTGCGCCGACCATCATCTGCGGCTGACCAGTCTTCGGGATGAACAACAGCGACGGAATACTGCGAATGCCAAACAGCCCGGCGAGTTCACCTTCCGCATCGGTGTTGACTTTATAGATTTTCACCTTACCGGCATACTTCACGGACAGATCTTCCAGCACCGGCGCTACCATTTTACAGGGATAACACCAATCGGCATAGAAATCGATCACGCTGGGCAGTTCGCCCTTATAATTCCACGATTTTTCATTTTCAAAATCAAAAATTTCTTTTACAAACTTGTCTTTGGTCAATTGTTCGCTCATTTTTCACTCCGTTCGATTGTTTATTTTACCCGCTTTTCAGATTCGGAGAATAAAAATTGGTTACATTTCGGAAGAAATTTTTGACATTGTTCGGAGCGACGCTTAATTTAATAACGCATTTTATCAAACGATCTTTTCCCGGCAATTAAAAGGAGAAAATATATGCAAACGGTGGAAAGCGAATTTTTTCAAACCCTGCGCAGTAAAATCAATAACTGGAGCAAATCCGAAATCGGGAAAGCCAATCGCTGGCTCAAATATATATTATTAACTCCGGACATTCTCCACCTGATAGTCAAACTATTAGCGGATGAGGAACTGCCGGCCAATTACAAGGGCAAACTCGCCACGGCTATATCATATTTCATGTCGCCGCTTGATTTCATTCCGGAAACTTACTGGGGCGCGATCGGGTACGTCGATGATATTGTGCTGGCGGTTTACGTCATGAATTTAGTCATGCAGGAAACCGGGGCAGCTTTTATCGAAAAACACTGGGAAGGCCCGCAACCGATCATCGGAGTTATTCAGAATATTCTGGTTGACGCCGATAAGATGGTCGGCCCGGATTACTGGAGCAAACTACAGGCTTTGGTCAAATAATCACCGGCGGCGGATTTCATCATAAATCGCCCGCACGGTCGGAATTAATGTAATAAAATTTTCGAAGCGGTGGCCGCCGGTATCGGAGAATGTCACCCGACAATTACTGACTTTAAAATAAGCCGCCGCTTTTTTATAATCCAGCAATTCGTCATTCCGGTTAAGGAAGACGAACAGATTTCGGGAATCGATTGTCTCTGCCGGATGGTATAGCGTTCGGATCTGATCGGTATATTCATCCCGCCAGGCCGCCAGGGCATCTTCCTCAAAATGAGATTCCATTTGTTCGCGCCGGCCGGTATCGCCGATCGGATCGACCGTTGGATTGAGCAGGAGAGCCGGCCAGCCTAAAATCTGATGCAGGTGCAGAGCGTAAAAACCGCCGAGGCTCGAACCGACTAATAGTATCTCCGATTTTCGGATGCTTTCGCGCGCGGTCTTAATTATCGTTTCGACGGCGGACAGCGGCTCGTATGGCAAATCCGGCGCCAGTACCGAGCCGGCCGGGAAATTCTCGCGCAGGATTTGGGCTTTGGTGGCCTGTCCCGAACTGCTGAATCCATGGCAGTATATCAGCATATATTCACCTGACAGAAGGACAATCCACCGGGTGGCAGGTCCAGTCAGACGCCGGATGGATAGTCTCGATCTGCCCGTCCAATTTGCGCATGATGACGCGGTCGATCTTCGCGTTGGCAATGATCGCCTTGCACTGGTCGCAGATAAACTTATGTCCGACGACATAGATCGTTCCGCCGGATGTGCTCTGTCCGTTGCGGGCCGCCAGTACGACTGCATTCGATTCGGCATGCGAACCGACCGCACGACAGCGCTCCAGCTGCGTGCCGGATTGGATCTGATGCCGGTCGCGGTAACAGTAACCGATCTCCAGACAATTCGGCTGATTGGTTGGCGCTCCGTTATATCCGGTGGAGACGATCACCTTATCGCGCACGATCACGGCGCCAACCTTGTTGCGGAAACAGGTCGAGCGGGTCGCTACCATATCCGCGATGTCGAGAAAATATTCGTCCCAGGATTTGCGCAAGGGTTTCGCGGATGCCGGCGAAGGTTCGGTTATATTTTTCTGCATTATTTCAGTCGATTCTCCATTTTGACAAAATATAAGCTTCCGCAGGCCAGAAATGAAAGATTTCGTCATGCGGTGGTCAGCAATGGTCATTCGGTAGAGATACGG
>JAZDEI010000346.1:0-3888 GCA_043808945.1 Fidelibacterota bacterium
ACGTCAGCGGGATTCGTCTCGATGCAGATGTCGCCTGTCAGGCGGAACCGCTCGCGAATATGCTTCAACACCCTGGCGACACTGTCCAACGCCAATGTCGGTGTGCCACCGCCAATGTAGATGCTTGTTATCTCCGTCGGCCCGATCGCATCAGCCCACCAATCGACCTCGGCGATGGCGGCCCTGGTGTAGGATTCCACGAGCGACTCATGATATGGGACTTTAGTATATGGGCAATAGGGACAAAAGTGGCGACAGAAGGGCACGTGCAGATAGAACGAAGTGCGCTGGAGGGGCAATGGAGTCCAACTCTGTGCAGGTCGCTCGAAAACCCAGCGTTGTTCAGGCCCCACCAGGTAGCGGCGGATGGTGCGCGTAATGAGGCGAAGTAGCCAATGCTTCGGATTGTTCACCAATACCTCGCCATGCCGAGCAGCGCGCTCGACCGTAAGCGTTGGGACTCGGTAATCTCGGTGCAGGCTGCATATCCGCAATCTGCACACACCTCGTTGGAGGCGCGGCAGCACACCGACTCGCCGTCAACATCTATCACCGAAGCCACCGGAAGGCGTCGCGGCCAATCTCCTGATTTCAATGCCAACAAACCAGCCCGTGAATTGATGACCGGCAGCCCGGCCCGAATACAGCCGAGCAGACGGTCAATGATTGGCGCGCGCTCCGCGATGGTCAGGAACAAATCGTCACGCCCGTAGTAGGGCGTATGAAAGTAAAACATAACGCCAATGACCGGGAATTTCGTTTCATACACCCACTGCAGGAATGGCTCGATGCCCTCGGCAGTGTTCCGATCAATCACGTATATGATGGCAATCCTGGGGTGCGAACCCGCGCGGACGACGCGTTCGACTTGATGAAAGTGATCTCCACGCCGTTTCTCAAATGTGCCTGGCAGCCCATCCATACTAACCCAGACAAGATCAGCCGAGCTCTCGAGTCCCAGTAGCCCGTTCGTGTAAACGTGCACGTGAAAGAAGCCGATCCGCTTGGCCTCAATAATCGCATCCGAGAGTGTGTAATCCGCGTCGCGCCACAACATCGGTTCCCCGCCGCTGAAATACAACTCACGGAATCCGCGATCCCAGGCGCTATGCATAGCGGCAAGCAATTGATCCCTGGTCATATCTCGTCGTCCGGTGTTGGAAACATGACAGCCACGGCAAGCAAGGTTACAGCGATCCGTCAACGCGATGCCGTAGATGAGAGGCTCCGGGTGTCGTAGTACCAAAAAGCGCCACACGAAGGTGGCATAGAAACGAAGTCGCCTCCACCGGATTCTACGAAACTGGTGAGCATTTTTTCCTGTCCTATTTTCCGGAAGGTATTGTGGTTTTGATATCCTGGGCATGGTACTTTGGCTGCTTTTTCGTGACTGGCCAACTAACGATCCACAAGCCCGTCACTCGTCACTCGTTACTCGTAACTCGTCACTATTTCACGCCTTCCGCATTCTGGATCAAAATTTTGACATTCTTGCCTTCGACATAACCGGAATCGCGCAGGCAATCGAGCAGACCTTTTTCGGTCTCGGCGTTCATCGGCGATTCGTTGAACTCGGCGATGCCGATCGTATAAGTTTCCGGTACGTTTTCACAAGACGACAGAAACAGCCAGATAATGCAGAAGAATAGACAAATAATTTTACATGATTGAGTCACAAAGAACTTTTAGTTATGGTTTCAATCTTTTATTGAATCAATTCGGGCTTTTCCACAGTGAGAGCATTTCCACCGATGAACATTGATTGGGTAACCGCAATCCGGGCAAGCCCAACGCGTATTTTCCATCTCGATAAATTTCGCGATACCAATCTCCTTGATCTTGAGCAGGTTTTCGATCATGCTCATACCGTATTTGGTGCGATAACGCTTATCCAATTGTCTTAACCGCAGGCACGGGAATTTACTGCAATCGTAACATGCCAGATCGCCCGATTGTTTTTCCGGGCAGGTTTGGAACTTGCACGCGGTGCAATGTTTTGGCTTTTGCAGTGAGTCGGAATTGCATCCGGGGCAGTGATTTTTTTCACGCAGGAAAGCCATGCAAATTCCGCAATTCATGCCGCACGGGGCAATCACGTCGGAAAGATAGATAATTTTAGGTGTTGTCATTTGATAAACTCCTTTTTAATTGTAAATCGTAATTCGTGAATCGTGATGAGATGACAGATGTCTTGCACGGTGATTTGCTCACAGGCCGTTTTTAGTTGCATGATCTGAGTTCCGAGTTCACAGTATTTGACTTATCCCACCCTCAAATAGATCGACTATCAATTGACTCGCGGATTTAAGATCGTTCACCATCGGTCAATTTCTTTTCTTAAGGCTTCAAGATTGGAATACCGGGTGGTTTTTTCGATATTATTCTCTAATAAACTTTCTTCTATTTCTTCATTGGTCATATTCAATTCCATTGCGTCAGAAAAAAGCATAATTCTTCGTCTCAATTCTAGGATGAATTCTTCTGTAGCAAAGTCATTCCATCCGATCTTCAATACATGTTCATGAACGGGCTTATAAAAAATGAGTCCCGTGAACATATCCTGATATTTGAGATGATTTACCGAATCAGGTGGAATAACGTCAAATACTTCCAGACCAAATGGGGAATTGGCCAAATTGAAACCGACATCTGTATGATTTGAAACCTCGAAATAATGATCCCATTTGCCATTTTTTACAATTGTATAACTACCGGATTTAGGAATTGCCAGTCCCATGATATAAACACTGGCAACCTTGTCTTTGTATCGATCTGTAAGATACCTGCCGGTGTTGTTGGTCATCGTCCCTAAAAAACTGTGGTCTTTTAAGAAAGCATGTTTATAATTCATAATCACCAATGCCTTTTTTCTGGAATCGTTACCGGATCGAATCTGATCGAACCGCCGGATAATTTGCCGGGCCATGATGCTGTCTCTGTTGTAAATACCGTCGTCAAATGCCTTGTATTCTCGGGCTGTTATGCATGTCGACCAATCAAATGCAATATCCGCTGGGTGCAGCATTAGTTTTTTATCTTTTTTGAGATTTTGATTCACCTTATACAATTCTCCAAGCAGCCACGGATAACTGTAACAATGCCAATACGGTCGGTAATCAATGTCTCTGAAAATTGAAGTTATTGACTTTCTTATCGACACTGAATCCTGTTGATTACTTTGTAAAAATTGATTTATCTCTCCATCCAAATTAGCGCACCCAACTTCCGTAAAAATATGCCCAACATTTTTAATGAAATAAGGATCTTGAACTATATCTAAAAATAATTCATATTGGGTAATTTCCTTATGCTCTCGTTCGCATAAAATAACGATATCATGCTTTTTAAAAAGATCGATGACATATTCCTTGGCCGAGTAATTTTGTCTTTTTAGAAAACTGAGGTGTTGATCTTCCTGAGTTTTTAAATTGCCTGAAAATATTAATATTCCAAGGCACAATGGAATTATAATTCGTTTCATGTGTTTTATCCTTTTAATAGATTTTCTTATCCTATTATGTTCTGAAAAATGTTGATGATGAATGACAATCTTATGACTAATATTTCCGCATGGCCTCGGTTCTCATCTCCGGCGGCATCAGTTCGATGGCATAGCGCAGAGCTGTGCGTGGCATGACAGCCTTGTTTTTCACGACGTAATCGAAAACTTTCTTTTGATTCGGTTTGCTGGTTTCTTTCAGCATCCAGCCGTAACCTTTCTGAACCATGTCATCCTTGTCGAGCAAAAGAATGTCGGCGATTTCGAAAATGTCACTCAGAAATTTGCCATGCCGGGCAGGCAGGATCAATGACACGGCCGCGGCGCGCTTCATCCAGCGGTTGGGCGAGTGCGCCCATTTCTTCAGCGTTTCAATTGACTCCGGGAAT
>JAZDEI010000347.1:0-3410 GCA_043808945.1 Fidelibacterota bacterium
AATCCGGCCGCTTCGCAGATCGACCAGCGCCGGGTGGATTTTCTCATGAAAAGTTTTTTTCACCGTAGCGTCGGTGGTATAGAGGTTGGCCGCTTGCAGAATGTTTTTCAGCTTATCGAGTTCCTTGTTCTCCTGCTGACGCTGACGCAGGACGACTACCGACGATGAAACCAGCACCGAACAAACTAAGCAGACGCCCAGTGCCACCAGCAGGGTTTTTTTGGGGCTGTCAGACGACATTCCGGGCTAACCTCCTTTTAACGTGGGCATTGATGAAAATGCGGTCGATCAGCGGCGCGAACATATTGCCGAACAGAATCGCCAGCATCATGCCTTCCGGAAAGGCTGGATTAAGCACCCGGATCATGATTACCAGCGCGCCGATCAGCAGACCGTAAATCCATTGGCCGGGCATAGTCATCGCACCCGAAACCGGATCGGTCGCCATGAAAACCGTCCCGAAGGCAAACCCGCCCAACACCAAATGCCAGAGCGGCGTCACTGCAAACATCTGATTAGTAACGCTTCCAATTAAATTAAATGTCGTCGAAAGCGTAACCATTCCGATTAAAATACTAAGCATGATCCGCCAACTGCCGACACCGGAAACGATCAGGATTAGCGCTCCGATCAGGCAGGCCAGGGTCGAAGTTTCGCCCATCGAACCCGGAATAAATCCCAGGAATGAATTCAACCAGGTTGTCGCCACGGACATCGCCGGGTCGGACAATTGCGCCAGAGGCGTCGCGCGGCTGATACTGTCAACCGCCACCCAGACCTTGTCGCCGGAAATTTGCGCCGGATAAGCAAAGAACAAAAAGGCACGCGCCACCAGCGCCGGATTGAAAATATTGAAACCGACTCCGCCGAAAACCTCTTTGCCGATCACGACGCCGAACGAAATTCCCAAAGCAACCTGCCAGTACGGAATGGTCGGCGGCAGGATCAGCGGAAAAAGCAGGCTGGTCACGAAAAAACCTTCGGCGATCTCATGCTTGCGGATGATGGCGAACAGCACTTCCCAGAACCCGCCGGCCGCCAGCGTCACGATATAAACCGGAATGAAATAAAGTCCGCCCTGAATGAAATTCGACCAGAAACTATGTGGATCGAAGCCCAAACCCAGCGCGAGCATCAGACGTTGTTGCCAGGTGAAGTTAGCGGCCGATCCGAGCGAATGCAGGACGAGATTGGCCTGCAAGCCGGTATTGTAAAACGCCATAAAAACCGCAGGCATCAACGCCACGAAAACCGTGATCATCATGCGCTTCAAATCCATGAAATCACGCACGTGCACGGAACCCTTCGCAGTCCGGCCCGGAGTATAAAAGAATGCGTCGATCGCCTCGTACAGGTAGAACAAACCGCCCACCGGCGAACCGGCGAACCGGCCGCCGGGATTAAAAGGTTTGCCCGCTCTATCGAGTAGTTTTCTGAAAACCTTCACTATCCTTCCTTCTCAAATAAGTTCAATACGCGCCGCAGATTCTGCCCGTGATCGATTTTCGACGGACAGACAAAAGTGCAGAGCGCCAAATCTTCTTCAATCAGTTCTAGGCAACCGAGCTTTTCGGCTTCCTCTATGTCATCCATGGCAAGCGCCCGCAGAAGAAAAGTCGGTAAAATGTCGAGCGGCATAACTTTTTCATAACTACCAATCGGGACAATGGCGCGGTCACTGCCGTGGGTATCGGTGTCGAAAATCAGTTTGCGATGCGGTAAAAATCCGGACAGCGCCACATTTTTCACCGAGAACAAACGCGCGCCGGGAGCCAGCCAGCCGAGCAATTTACGCCGGTTCCCTTCCGGAATGACGGTAATCTGCTGATGAAAGCGCCCGAGAAAACGCATTTCGTCGGCCGCCGGGTGACCGGACAGAACTGAGCCGGAGATAATGCGGTTTTCACCGTTATCCAGTTCATTGTCGGTCAATTCTGTCAGATCGGCGCCGAGCCGGGTCGCAATCAGCCGCGGCTTCTGCACCGATGAACCAGCCAGAGCCACGATGCGCCCGGTCGGCAGGTGACCGCTGATAAATAATTTCCCAATCGCGGCAACGTCCTGGGCGGCGATACTCCAGACGATTTTATGCAATGATACCGGGTCGAGAAAGTGGATGTGCGTTCCCGCCAGACCGGCGGGATGCGGCCCGGCGAATTCCACAACTTCTATCCTTTTTTGATCCGCTAAGGGAATCGCCGCGTCCGGTGATTTACAGACATAGATTTTTCCGGCAGTCAGTTTGGCGACGATCTCCAGGCCACGCTTAAAATCAGCTTGGCGATCGCGCAGAATGACGGCGACGTCCGGCGCCAGCGGATTGGTGTCCATAGCTGTTACGAAAATTGTATGCGGTTCGCTTTCCGGATCAGCAAGTTTGCCATACGGCCGGCTTATAAGTGCCGGCCACAGTCCGGACTCCAGTAATTGTGTGACGATTTCTGCCCGCGTCAATGAGCCGATTTGATTCTCCGTGAAGGATTTGAAAACGATTTCCCCATCACCATCCAGTTTGATTACGAGTGACAAAAAGGCCCGTTTCAGACCGCGATTCAGGGACACGATTTGCCCGGCGCCCGGCGCGGTGAAGCAAATTTGCGGAAAAGTTTTATCGGTAAAAAGCGTCTGACCGAGTTTGACCCGGTCGCCGACAGCCACCGCAAACTGCGGCTTAAACCCAACATAATCCGGCCCCAGAAGCGCCACCCGCGACACCGGCTTGCCCGGATGAACCACCTGCATGGGCTCTCCGCTCATTGGCAGATTCAAACCTTTTTTAACTTTAATCGTCATAAGCAAATTTCAACAACATTCGGTTTGGCTGAAAGAACTAATATTTTAACATTAAGGCACAAAGAATTTTATCATAAAAGCCATAGTGTCTTAGAGCCCTGGTGGTTTGATATCAGGTAAAAATGATCTGAGAGCCGGCCGAAAGTTCATAGAATTCGCCGACCGTCAGTACCTTTTCGACCTGCGGACAAAAATCTTCCGGCTTCAGATGAAACATATCGACAGTGGCCTTGCAGGCAAAGATTCGACCGCCGGAATCATGGATCATTTCGAGCATTTCCGGAATCGGCGGAATATCGAGTTTTTCCATTTCCTTCTTCATCATCCAGGTGGCGAAGGCCGACATGCCCGGGATCAATCCGACCAAAGTCGGCAGAGGCAGGCCTTTCGCATCGGGAACGCGCATGGTTGGATTGCCAACTGTGGCGATCTTGATGCTGCTGTTGTATTTTTTCAGAATGCCATAGAGACCGAAAAATGTGAAAAACAGGTTAACATCGATCCCTTCCATTCGCGCGCCGTTGGCCATGATCAGCCCGGGATAAATCCCATCCAGCGAGCCTTTGGAAACGATAATCGAGACTTTCTTGATTTTCTCGGGATTTTCCGACATGATT
>JAZDEI010000348.1:0-2196 GCA_043808945.1 Fidelibacterota bacterium
GATTATGACCGCGCGGAGGTCGTTCAGCGTCTGCGTTACCTGAAACCGGTCACGAGTTTTCGGTACAAATATGCTTACCAGAATGTCATGTATCTTGTCGCAGGCGAGATTATACCAGCTGTCACCGGGCAAACCTGGGACGATTTCGTTAAAGAACGAATCTTCAGACCGCTCGGCATGTGCACCACCAATACGCACCTGAATGATTTGGACAATTTCACCAACGTTTCGATCCCGCATGCCATGTTGAATGGTCGCCAGCAACCGATTTCCTACCGGAATTATGACAATGTCGGACCGGCCTGCTCGGTCAACTCCACGGCTGTCGAAATGGCGCAGTACGTGCGACTATTGCTGAACGGCGGCGTGTACAAAGGCCAGCGGCTTTACAGCGAAGCGGTTGCCCGCGAATTATTCAATCCGCAAACCGTCGTGCCGATCCGGGACTATGGGCCGGGATTGGAGCTGATGAAACCGAATTTCTCTGCTTACGGATTCGGCTGGTTTCTGAAGGATTACCGCGGCCGGAAATTGGTTTTTCATACCGGAGGATTGGATGGCATTCGCGCCATGGTTATGATGATTCCCGCCGAAAAACTCGGCATAATCGTCCTGAGTAACCAGGAAGATTCGCGTTTTTACAACGTGCTGACCTATTACCTGCTGGACATGTACCTGACCGGAAAGCCGTACGATTGGGCCGCCGCCTATCAGAAAGATCGCGAAATAGCTTTACAGCACGCCGCCGAAAACGAACGGCAAATTCAAGCCGCACGGATTCCCGGCACAAAGCCATCATTGGAACTTAGCCGTTATACCGGAAAATATAACGACCGAATGTGCGGCGAAATCATTGTCGGACTGGAGGCCGGCCATCTCGTGCTGAAATTTAGTCACACGCCATCCTTCACCGCCGACCTGGAGCATTGGCATTACAATACTTTTCGTCTCAAATGGCGCGATCCGGTCGTCCCGGACGGTTTCCTGACATTCCAGTTATCCGCCGACGCTAAAGTCCGCCGCATCGACCTCGACCAACCTAATCTGCTGGATGTCGATTTCACGGAACTTGAAATTTTACGGGTTGATTAAACTCACATACCGTAAGAACAGTCTAAAATTTTGTTGGATAAGAGGCCGGGACTGGCTATAATTTGAACCGGACGACGCAGGTATGTCAAAGAAAAGAAACCAAATATCGATCGGAATCGCCTTATTGGGAAAATGGATAGTCTCTCTGGTCATTGTTACCTCGCTGCTTTTCAGTCAAACATGGGAAGACCTCGGGCTGAAAGGCGAACGGGTCATAACAATTAAATGTCATCCCAATAATCCGGATGTTATTTTTGCCGGGACTTATCAGGGTTCTCTTTACCAGACTACGGACCCGGGTTTTCTTTACCGAAGTATGGATGCTGGTCAAAATTGGACTCCTATTCTTTCAAATTTCAAAACAATCGATGTGTCAATCAATCCAATCGATACGTCGGTTATCCTCGTTGCCGGACGTGGAACTACCACAAGTCATATCATCCTTAAATCGAGTGAGGACGGAGCGAACTGG
Source organism: Fidelibacterota bacterium (assembly GCA_043808945.1). Classification (GTDB taxonomy): domain Bacteria; phylum Fidelibacterota; class UBA2242; order UBA2242; family UBA2242; genus JAGNGI01. Next base: position 1,565 of record JAZDEI010000348.1, read on the forward strand.
CAAGCCAGCCAGAATGGAGTCACTGTCACTGAAACCATCTATGCATCATTCATTTCATTATGTCCGACAAATCCTGACACTGTTTACACGGGAACAGCGATTATGTCCTTGACTCCGAACTGCTCTGCTTATCGGAGCACTGACGGAGGCACCAATTGGACCAGGATGAATTTCTCACCCGGCAATGCCTATTGTATTGCATTCGATCCCGACGATCCGAATACCATTTATATCGGCGGCTCGCAACTCTATAAAAGTTCCGATGCCGGTCAGACCTGGAAAAAAGCGTACGATTTCAAATCGGCGATTTTATGCATCGCCATTAATCCCACAGATCACGATGAGATCTACATAGCCAGCATGTCAAAAGGTATCTATAAAAGTATTAATGGCGGAGTAAGTTGGACTGCTAAAAACAGCGGTCTGCCAACTAAAGAAACCTCCAGCATCAGAGTAAATCCGGACAATCCTGCCCAGGTTTTCACGACGGTCACTGAGAAAGGCGTCTTTATCAGTTATGATAAAGCCGGCAATTGGCAGGCAATCAATAATGGTCTGACAAATAAAGAAGTGCTTTTCCTGCATCTGGATTCAATCCGCAAGCGACTCTATTGCGGCACGAAAGACGGTTT